>JANNAO010000417.1:0-10876 GCA_031384405.1 Verrucomicrobiota bacterium
TACGCCGCGATTTATTTCATCAACAAAGCTGGTAGCGCCAGACAAACCGTCAACGGTTGGACAGCTTGGCGAACGGAATCCGGCAAGTTTCTGGCTGACCTGCGCGAGCAATTCTTGAAGAGCAATCCGTCTCAATAATCCGCCCCCCGGAATCCCAACGGGATTCCATCACTCAGCCCAGGGTTGGCCCGCAACGCGGGACTACCCTGGGTCATCCGCCAAAATAATCCCCGCCGCCGGAGCGCGGCTGTGTGGCAGCGACCAGCCGCAGCAACGTCCAAACTTCAAGTCGGGTGAATCATTCCAACGCTTTCGACAATGCGAAGTGGCTGCGACTGATCCCGCGCCGAGCGGGACATAGTCGCGCTCCGGCAGCAACATCCGAACGTCGAGCCGGACTGAATTATTCCCATGCGCCACTCATTGCGAAGCTGCTGCGGCTGGTCTCGGCGACACAGCCGCGCTCCGGGGGCGTTCCAAGACTTGCGGCGTTCGCGTGTTTGCGGCTCAATGTTTGGCGTGAGCCAGCCACCCAAACCGCGTCGTCCCGGGCCACCGCACAATCCCGGCGTGCGCGATTTGGTTGAGAGCAAGCGCCGCTGGTCGTCGCCGCCGAAACAGGAGGACGCCAAGCAAGGTTTTCGTGGCTGGAATGAGCGCGGTTATCTACCACATCGCGATGAACCGGGGCTGACGCAGTTCGTCACATTCCGTCTGGCCGATTCGTTTCCCGAATCGCTTCGCGACGAGTGGGAACATCTTTTGAAGATTGAAGACGACCAACAGCGGCGGGCGGAACTGGAGGCGTATCTTGATCGGGGGCGTGGCGAGTGTTATTTGCGTCGCCCGGAGATTGCCCAACTCGTCGAAGACGCGGTGCGATTCTTCCACGGCGAGCGCTATGACCTGCGCGCGTGGGTGGTGATGCCGAATCACGTTCACGCTTTGTTCAAGGTGGATGCCACGCCAATGGCGGAGATTCTGGAGAGTTGGAAGAAGCACGCGGCGCAAAAGGCAAACCGGCTATTGGGACGACGCGGTGAATTTTGGCAGGCGGATTATTGGGACACCTATATGCGCGACAGCGACCACGAATTGGAGACACGCAAATACATCGAGAGCAATCCGGCGAAGGCGGGTTTGGTTCTCGACCCGAAGACTTGGCCTTGGAGCAGCGCCCGATTTCGGAATGAGTTTGGCGTGCTGAAACTCTGAAGGAGCGCGACTGTGCTGAAAGCCTGTCGCAGCAGCGTCGCTTGGTGAGTAGCGTCTGAAATCTGGAGCGCATTTCTAATTCGGGCATTGCTGCGGCTGGTCTCGGCGACACAGCCGCGCTCCGTGCGTTTTTTTTGCTGCGTGATCCGCTGATTTAATTTTTTATAAGCTGTGATCATTAAAGCGTTGTTGAGTCCGGCGGAATACCAAGCCCAGAAGTCCCGTGGTTTTGCCGGGGAGGTCTGCGTGGTGTTTGATGTTCTGCGCGCGACGAGCGTCATCGTGACGGGGCTTGCGAGTGGTGCGAGGGGATTTATTCCAGTCGAGGAGATTTCTGAGGCGGTGGCGTTGCGCGTGAAGCATCCAGGCGCGTTGCTCGCGGGGGAACGGGAGGGATTGCGGATCATGGCGGCATTGAGCGGTGGCGTGGAGTTTGATTTTGGTAACTCGCCTCGCGAATTCACGGCGTCGCGCGTGGCGGATAAGACGATCATCTCCACGACGACGAATGGCACGCGCGCGTTGCGGGCGTGCGAGACGGCGGAGGCGGTGGTTGTGGCGTCGTTCTTGAATCTCACGGCGACAGCGGCGTGGCTTCAATCGCGTGGTGCGTCTCGTGTGGTGCTGGTCTGCGCGGGCACGGGCGAGGCGGCTGCGTTGGAAGATGTCCTGTGTGCTGGCGCGTTGTGCGAGATGCTGACGGTTTCGATGAAGTCGTGCGTGGTGGAGGATTCAGCGGCGGTTGCACAAAGCGTTTTTCGCGACGCTCAAGAAGATTTAACCAGTGCGATGCGTCGTGCGCAGAACGGACGGCGGCTGTTGGAGAATCCTGAGTTGCGCGACGACGTGGCGTTTTGTTTGCAGCGGGACGTGTTCGGAATCGTCGGGTTGATGGAGCGCGATGGGATGATCCGGCGCGTGTGACGCTCAGGGCGTCACCATGCCGAGAATGTTCTGGCGTGAGATCGCGCCATAGGTGCGGCTGTCTGCGCTGTTGTTGCGGTTGTCGCCAAGGACGAAGTATTGGTTCACGCCGCAAATCCACATCTGTTCCTCGTAGCGCGCGCCGGGGAATGTCGGCGTTCCTTCGGGCAGGTAGGGTTCTTGAAGTTCTTTTCCGTTCACAAAGATGTGGCCTTTCTTGACCAGCACGGTGTCGCCCGCTTTGGCGACGATACGTTTCACGGCGTAGCAGTTGTCTGCCGGATCACGCAACACGACGATCTCTGAGGGCTTGGGATCGCGCATGTGATAGACCCAACGGTTCAGCACGTAGTTTTCGTTGTCCTTGAGAGTAGGCGACATGCTCTGGCCGACGACGTGGACAGATTGCATCACGTAAGAGGTGATGAATTGAAAGCTCCCGTAAGAAAGACCGGCGATGAGCGCGGTGAAGAAAATGTTTTTGAGCAGCGATTTCCAGCGTGCCTGAGTCTGGTGGGAGACAGGGTCGGACGTTTGACCATGGGAATGTTGCTCTCCCAACTGATCGTCCGGTTTCATCTCAAGGTGCATAGGCAGTTCCAATACTTTGTTCGCGAGTATTATTTCCACTCTTGTGGCAACGCAGCAATGTGAGTGACTACGTATCCATCCGAGGGGATTACGGATTTAGTAGATGACCGGGGAATGAAGCGGGACTTTTTCAGGAACAACCGATCAACACGAGCGCAGGGCGCGCAGTGATCAGGCTTTAGGCGCAGATTTTCCGGGTGTGGTCTTCTCGATGGCTTCGCGAAGATTTTCGAGCAGGAACGGTTTGCTCACGATGAAATCCACACCAGTCAAGGGATTCTCGGCGGACTTGAGCATCTCGGCGTAGGCCGTGATGAGGACGACAGGTTGCGTGGGGGAGATGACTTTGATGGAAGCGGCGAGTTCGTCGCCCTTCATGCCCGGCATCGCGTAATCCGTGATGACGAGATCAAACTTTCCTTTGTTGAAAATGGCGAGAGCTTCTTTTCCGTTCGCTGCGGTCTCCACTTCATGCCCGTCGAACGCCAGCATCATGCGCACGGCGTCGCAAACGTAAGGTTCATCATCCACAACAAGAATGTGGCGTGGTGCAATCGGTGGCTTGCTCATGTTTGTTTCCAACGCGTATTTTGCGAAACCCGGTGCGACTTTACCCAAACAGTTTTGTGATGCCAGTTTTGTTTGGAAAGGGAATGGTGGCCCGGCACGGACTCGAACCGTGGACCAATTGATTAAGAGTCAACTGCTCTACCAACTGAGCTACCGAGCCAACCAAGGGCGCGGAGCATCTCAATCCTTCTTCCGCTTGTCAATCTCGCTGCTGATTTTTTTCGGTCGAGATGCGACTTGGCTGACGGCTTCCTTGCGATCCGCGTTCACGAGGAGCAGCCAGTCTCCGGCTGCGGGCGTCTCAAATTTCAAGTTTGCGGCGGCTGACTGGGAGTTGGCGGCGCGGGTTTCACCGGTGCGCGGATTCAACCAGGTTGTTTTTCCATTCGGCGGAATTGTTTCGGTCGCGAGTGTCACAACACGCTCTTGGGGTGAATAAATCAGAGCCATGTCGCGTGTTTCGGTGATGGATGCGGCGAGATGGTTCATCGGCGAATCAATTCCAGTTTGCTTCACGAGAGATTTTGTCGAGGGTTCAAGTCGCCAGAATTCTTTTGCAGCAAAACAATCAGCCATCGGCGCGATGGCTGTCGCGCCTGCCAGTGTCAAAGCTTGTCGCCACGGTTGTGAAGCGTCATCGGTGTGTGGGGTCGTGTTCCATTCGGCGACGTCTCTGGCCGCATAGCTCACTCCGGCGGGCGTGTTGAGCAGCAGACTCCACCACATCAATCGCCGCGAGAGATCGGTGTTCACGTTGCGGGAAGTTGCGGTTGATGTCGCGCCTTCAAGCGGTGGATTGATCGTGATGATGGGGCGCAATGGGGTTTTCTTCCTCTCCGCCGATACCGGGCCGTTGAGTAGCCATGCGAGAGAAGCGTCGTCCGTCGTCGTAGTTGTCTGGATGCCGAAGATGTTTGCCCAGCGTTCCTGCCGGAAACCATCGAGTGCCCACAACGATTCGCCGGGCAGCAAAACCACAGGCGCGTGCGACACGGCGTTGAAGACCGCGCGACCAATTCTCTGCCAGCGTGCGGCCTGCGCTCCCGTGCTATCGCACTCGAACGCCACCACCCACGCCACATCGTCCGCGCCCCAACGCGCCACGGCGTAACGCATCAGCGCGATGGCTTGATCCTCCGGCAGCGTGGCCTCGGCGTCGCTGATTTCCCAGAGTGGTGCGATAGCGTTGAGCAGTCCGGCGCGATTCGCGGTTTCGATCTTCGCATCCAGTTGCTTCGCGAACTCCAGATTCACGCTCACGCGCTCGCGACCTGTGAACGCAGCAGACTTCGCATCGCGTTTGTCGGAGTTCAATCGCCATGTCGTGACGTTGAACTTCTGCGCCGCGCGCGTCTGGGTGTAATGCGCCCAATCGCTCGCGGAAGATTTCGCGGCGGCGAGCCATGCGGTATCGCCGAGCCAAAGAAACGGCGTGCGGTCGGCGTGTTCGAGATGCTGCTGATCACGCGCGATCTGGATCGGACCATATTTTGCGAAACGCGAATCGCTCTTTGCCGCCGTGCAATCGAACTCGCCGGACTGTCCGTTCAATCCGCGATTCGCCGTGTCCGAACACATCGTGAAATATTTCCAGCGTCCGGGGAATGTCGGCTTGAAGCGCACGCGCCACGTCTTGCCGCCGTCCCAAAATCCATAGACGCGATTCGTTTCGCCGAGCGGCGAGACGAACAGCGCGCGCACTTCAACTTGTTGGAGCGCGTTCGTGTAGCTCACGCTGCTTTTGAGTGTGATCTCGGCGCGTTGCCATTTTGAGACGGAGAAGATTTTTTCCGCGCGAGCGGCGATGGGCAGGCAGAGCAGGGCGGATGTCGTCGCTGCCAGAAACAATCGGGAGAATTTGTCGTGTGCCATGTGCACTTCATGTGAACGAAAACCGCGCGGCATGTCAAACTTCTGAAACGTTGTAGCGGCAACCATCCTTGGTTGCCGTAGAGGGTGGCATCCCTGCCACCCGGAAAAGCGTTACCAATTAAAGTGGTCAATGGAATGATTCAACGCCGGATGGCATACGCTGCTTTTCCGCCGGGCTGAGAAGCCCGACTCTACGGCAGGCACAGATGCCTGCCGCTACAACCGCCGAAGCGCGTCTTGACGCGATGCCGCTTCACGATAGCCTACGCTCCCTGCGTCAAAACAGTTGTCGCACGCGATACAAACCAGATGTCATCCAGCCCTCACACGACGAAGAAAAAGACCGAGCACGCCGCCCTCGCCGCGCAACTCCGCGCGGCTGCCGAGTTGTTGGAGAAGGCGGCGGCGAATCGCGAAGTGTTGGGGCAACTCTCTCAGGAAGATCGCACACGTCTGCTCAAGGCGGCAGGCGACATCTATTGCCCGGATGTGCGTGAACGTCGCCGTCTTGTCAAAGCCACATCGCGTCAGCGCAAGAATGATCGCGCGGATCGCGTCCAGTCGGTGCTGAACGAAACGGGCATCCGCACATTGCGCCGCAAGCCCGTGTTCACTACGCCGAATCTTCCGCCGCCGCCGAAGATCGAGCCGCAGGTAGTGGAGAGCGATGCTGATTTCCGCGACGTGCTTGAGCCGCAGAATTGTTACATCTGCAAAAAGGATTACTCGACGATCCACTTTTTTTACGACCAGCTTTGTCCGAAGTGCGCTGATCTGAATTTCCGCAAGCGCACCGAGTCGGCGGACTTGCGCGGGCGCGTGGCGTTGCTCACGGGCGGGCGTGTGAAGATCGGTTATCAGGCGGGGATCAAGCTGCTTCGCGCGGGCGCGCAACTCATCGTGACGACGCGCTTCCCTCGTGACTCGGCGATGCGTTACTCGCAAGAGCCGGACTTCGCAGAGTGGGGACATCGCCTGGAAATCTTCGGACTCGATCTGCGGCACACGCCGAGCGTGGAGGCGTTTTGCCAACACATGAAGCAGAAGTATTCGCGACTGGATTTCATAATCAACAACGCGTGTCAGACCGTGCGGCGTCCGCCGGATTTTTACGCGCACATGATGGCGGATGAGAACAAGGCGTTGAATGCGATGCCCGAAAATGTGCGGCATCTGCTCGGCGCGTATGAAGGTCTGCGCGGTTATCACATCCTGCCGGAGGCGGATTGTAGGCGACGAGGTAACGAGTCGGAACACCCTCAAGGCGCAGACCCGACTCCTGACGTCGTCGCCTACAAATCAAATCTGTTGCTCGCCGGACTGACTCATTCGGCGGAGATGTCGCAAGTGCCGTTGCTGCCCGAAGAACTCGCCGCGCAACAGGCGTTGTTTCCTCAAGGCAAGCTCGATCAGGATTTACAGCAGGTGGATTTGCGCGAACACAATTCCTGGCGGATGCGAATGCACGAAGTTCCTGCCGTGGAATTATTGGAGGTGCAACTCGTCAACGCCGTCGCGCCGTTCATTCTCAACGCGCGGCTCAAACCGCTGATGATGCGAACGCCGGAGCGCGATAAACACATCGTCAACGTCTCCGCCGTGGAGGGGCAGTTTTATCGGAAGTTCAAGACCACGCGCCATCCGCACACGAACATGGCCAAGGCCGCGCTCAACATGATGACGCGCACGGCGGCGGCGGATTATCACGCGGACGGCATCCACATGAACGCCGTGGACACGGGCTGGGTGACGGATGAAGACCCGGTGCATATCGCCACGCGCAAAGTGGCGGAGCATCGCTTTCATCACCACTGGACATCGTGGACGGCGCGGCGCGCATCGTTGACCCGATCATCGCGGGCATCAATACCGGCCATCATCTCTGGGGAAAATTCCTGAAAGACTACGTGCCGACGGATTGGTGAGCGTCAATCAGTCCAACGGATAAACGCCCTCACGCATCAGGAGATCTCGCACGGCGATGGCGTCAGTTCGGTTGAGTCGCAATGTCTGAATTGTCGCTCGCGCTGACGCTGTGCGTCCGATTAGAACCGAGCCGTTCCAGGAGAAATGATCTTCCCACCGATCCCGGCGCGGGTGAAACAACGATTCGATCCGCTTCGTTTGCGGATCAATGCCGGACAGGTTCGGCCCTTTGAAGCGGTTACAGAACGCGCAGGCCAGCGCGAGATTATCCAGATGAGTCGGTCCACCGTGTTGTTGTGCGATGACATGATCCAGATGGAAGGGAACTTCGGCGAATGTTTCCGGGAAGTGACAATACTCGCAGCGATGCCGGGCGCGTTGGCGGATGGTTTGCTCGGTGGCGTGATCCATGACGACGCTCAAGCTGCGGCATCACGGAGGGACAAGCGGGCTTTGGCCTTCAAGAATTCCAAAGCGCGTCCAACGTTCAGGTAGTAATCAAGCTCCTGCGTCTCTTCGGAATTGAGCGTGCCGGTGTTGGCCTTGCTGGAAAGCTCGCGTGCTCTTTGTTGGTCGGCTTCTGCGAGACGTAGTCCAAGAAACTCATTAGCGGCAGCGGCGGAAAAACCGCCCGCATCCGGACGGATGGCCCGATTCCAAATCTCGACTTCGGTCACGTTCGCGCTCATGGCGGAAAAAGTAGTCGCAGGTTTGGATTGAAGCAAGTTTGGGATTTTCCGCGCGGCGTTGACCCGATCATCGCGGGCATCAACACCGGCCACCACATCTGGGGAAAATTTCTGAAAGACTACGTGCCGACGGATTGGTGAGTGGTGGGGAAGTGGAAAGTTTTCAGCCTATCTCCGTATTGGCGCTTGGCTGCTACCGATTGGGAGCGAAAATACAGGTGTCATCGGTTGGGCCCAGCGCAGTGTCCTCGGAAGTGAGCTTATAAGTCAGAGTGCGCGTCTCAGCGGGTTTGCCGGTTGCAAGGATGTACTGCCTGACGATGCGATTGCGGTCGTAATGAAAGCTAACGCAGTCAAGGATCGAGGTCATGTCGGTCGGTGTGAAGAGGTCACGGTCGCCTGCCGAATAAGTTGCGACGGGAAAACGTTGGGGCAGTCCGAACCGATCGGGTCGCGCGTGGTCAAGCCCGAAAGCTGTGCCGCCGCCCTCGCGGCAGTCACCGCCTACCGAGCGGTTCTCGGACACGCTAAGCACGAGGCCGTCTGGAGCGTAACAGGCAGAGATAAGTGAATGACCCGCCGAAGTCTGAAAGACGCGAATAACGCTGACGACCGAAAGCCGCGCACCCTCCCGGACGGGAGTATCCGAAATCTGCGGTGGCTCGCTCTCCAGACTGTTCGCATAAGCGTAAACTCGAAAGGAGGTGTTGGTGGAACGATAAAAGGGAGCGTAGAGATAGCGCGTCTCCGAGTAGAACGTGCCGAAGGCACCGGTAAGGACGACTTGGTGTTTGGTTCGCGAGTTAATGCGGTGTTGTGGGTCTAGGTCGAAGGAGTTGAAGCGGATTCTGGGGTTGGTTCTGGTGGTGGTATCGAAATGATCGAGAGAACAATGGTCGTTGTGTCGGTAGAACGGCCAGTAGAAGTCGGCTTGCGGCTCAGGGATGGCGGGGATCGGGTCGTGGAAGCTGACAATCAGAGTGGCGGAGTCGATGCTAATGCGTTTGTAGAAGGTACCTCCGACCGGCGGCGTAGCGGGTCCGCACCCGGCGGAGAGCAGGAAAACAGGCAGAAGAAGAAATATGAATGCCTTCATTCGCAGGAGACGCGGAAAGCGCCTAACATCTAAATCGGCTCTGCGTTTTGCTGTCTCGGTTCATGAATGCGACGTTATTCCCGGCTTAATTGCCTGTCGAGCTAACTTTTGTTTCTGGGATTCCGCAGGGCGCATCTCAGCTTCTTGCACGGCGAAGAAACTCTCATTAACACCCGGCTTCAGCCGGGTGAAACCGGGCCGCGACGGCGCAACGGTTTCAACCGTTTCCCCGGAATGGGGCGGCGAGTTCGGGGGTAGCCGTTGAAACGGCTGCGTTGCTTCCTCGCAACCACACCGGGCTGAAGCCCGGTGTTAATGAGAGGTTGAATGAAATTGAGTTGTGCCCAATTCAGCAGAATGATTTCTCAGCCAAAGGCCGCAAGTTGCTCGCGCCGCCATCAGTTGATCCCCAACAACTCCACCTCAAACACCAGCGTCGCGTTCGGCGGAATCGCGCCGGGATAACCATCGCGGCCATAGGCGAGTTCGGGCGGGATGGTGAGTTTCACCTTGTCGCCGATCTTCATCTGCGCCACGCCGATGTCCCAGCCTGCGATGACCTGGCTCGCGCCCAGCACGAAGGCGAACGGTTCATCGCGATCCACGGAGCTGTCGAACTTGTTGCCGTCCATGAAGCGTCCGGTGTAATGCACGGACACGGTGTCGCCTTTTTTGGGTGCTGCGCCGTTGCCGGTGACGAGTTTCTCGATCTGTAATTCAGGATTTGCCATGCGCGATTGTGCTCAGGATTTGCGCTCCGGGTCAACCCGGTGTTCGTCGAGGGCGTGTGGCTGGAACTGCCGCCCATAAAGGGAGAAAGCCTCCTCGTGCTCGTGCTCGTGCTCGTCGTCGAATTTCACTCAAACAAGCCGAGGACGAGGACGAACGACGACGAGGACGAAAGTTGAGCGGCGGCTCCAGTCGCGCTCCGTCTTTTTCATGCTCGTCAATAATGCGGGGTACTGTTTAATCTCCATTTGAAATAACTATGAAAATCGCTTTGCCATCTGCGTCATTCATCGCCGCCGCTTTGGTCGTCGTGACCACAGGATCGGTCATCGCCCAGCCTTGGGCCGCTACCAACACCCCGCCGCCGCGACCTGTGACGACGTTCTCTCCTCCTGTTCCTCATCAGCTTGCGCCCGCGAAGCCAGTCGTCGCGCCGCCGCAACAACCGCCGCAAGCACTCGGCCAATTGCCCGATGACATTCTGGCCTTTGACGCGATCACGAAAGAATACACGACCAAGCCGGGCGAGATGGAAGCGAAGTTCGCCTTCAACGTGACGAATGTTTCTTCCGGTGAAGTCATCATCAATAATGTTCAAACCTCCTGCGGCTGCACTGTCGCGCAAATGACTTATCCGTGGAAACTCGCGCCGGGCACAAACGGAGTCATTCCGTTGACGATGAATTTGACTGGCAAGTCGGGTGTTATTTTTAAGACCGCCACGGTGATGACAGATAAAGGACAAAAAATGCTCACGGTGAAAGCGAACATGACTCCCGCACTCACGATGGGAGATGATCGCGATAAGAATCGGCTCATCGCCGCTGCGGACAGGCAAGCGGTGTTCAAGGGCGATTGCGCCAAGTGCCACGTTGAACCCGTGATCGGGCAGATGGGCAAAGTTCTCTACGACAAAGCGTGCGGCATCTGTCACGAGGCGGAGCATCGCGCCACGATGGTCACGGACTTGCGGACCAAAGTGCCGAGCAATGCCGAGTATTGGAAATTTTCCATCGTGCATGGCAAGCCCGGCACGTTGATGCCCGCGTTTTCTCAAGCCGAAGGTGGCCCGCTCTCCGATGCTCAGATCGCGTCGCTCGTGGAGTATCTCGTCAAAGATTATCCCGCGACCAAAACGAACGCGCCACCGAACGCACCAAACCCCCACGCTGGTCACGCGCACTGAAAATTAGTCCAAAGTCTCAAGGCTAAGGTCTAAAGTCGGGACACCACACTGGGTGTGATTCAAAGTGACGGTCAGCAT
>JANNAO010000424.1:0-3378 GCA_031384405.1 Verrucomicrobiota bacterium
AATGCAACTGCGGCATTTTCCGAGGGGCTTCGACTTCGCACTTGCCAGCGCGTGACCGATACCACGAACTTTACGCCAGCATGGAAACCATCATCGCCAACGGCCAGCCGATTCCAGTCAAGCTGCCTGCCACCATCGAAACTTTTCTCCTCGCGCAACATCTCCTGCCGCGCAGCGTCGTGGTGGAACACAATGGCGACGCCGTGGCACCCTCCGAGTTTTCCAAGCGCGCCCTCAAGTCTGGCGACCGTCTGGAGATCGTGAAGATTGTCGCGGGCGGGTGAATGCTTACAGATCGTGTAGCACCCGCGTCTCACGGGTAGTTTTCGGCGTCCAGCCAAACGCCCCAGAATGTTACGTTAAACCCATTGACCAAGCTGGTTTCGCATGGTTGAATCGGCATCAGTTCAAACCGATATACCTCTGGGAAATCCATGAAAACATCCTCCTTCTTGTCACGTCTCGTCTCGTCGTTCGCCGTCGTGCTGTCAACGTGCCTGCTGATGAACGCTCAAACCGTGATCGTCTTTGCGCCGGTAACTTTGGTGCAAGGCAACACGCCCGGATATTACAACAGTGCGCTCGGCACCATTCTGGATGGCACTGCGCCGCAGTTTCCGATGCCGCTCGGTTCAGGCGGTGGCGATCCGTTGATCAATCCCTCTGCCGAACCGAACATCTCCGCCGCGTCCAACATTCTTGGGAATTGGTTCACACCCCATTCCACCTTGAACGCCAACTGGCAACAGCTCGCTACGATTCCCGCCACTTGGGCTGGCAACACCGAGACTGCGATCATTTATGAAATCAGCGGCAGCACACACGGTATCACGAATCTGGTCGGCGATTTCGATGCGGACAACGGGGTGTTCGTTTGGGTGAACGGTCAATTCAGATTCGGCGCGCGCGGGCCGGGCCTGCCGACTCCGGCGGGACAGTTTGAATACACGAACGTTTTTCTCGGCAGCCTTCTGCCCGGCACGAACCGCATCCAGGTCATCCGTGAGGATAATTTTGATGCGACAGGTTATCAGGTGCGGATCGCGGGGAATCCGCTGGGGGGAGATTTGCCCGTGCAACCCTGCGCTCCCGCACCAACGGGCTTGGTGAGTTGGTGGCGAGCCGATGGAGATGGTTCCGACAGCGCGGATGGAAACAGCGGAACATTGCTTAACGGCGCAAACTTCGCAGCGGGCAAAGTGGGGCAGGCATTCAGCTTCGATGGTGTGAACGATCATGTGCGCGTGGCAGACCAACCCAACTTGCGGATGACGAATGGGCTGACCATCGAAGGCTGGTTTTATCCAACGATCATTGGAGGCGACCGGGAACTCGTATCCAAGTGGGATGCGGTGATCGGGCCGGATCAACGAAGTTTCACGGTCGCACTTCAATCGGATGGTCGCGCGTATCTGGGGTTGAGTGGAGACGGTGTCAGCGTTGGTGGAATTGTCCACAGCGCCAACCCGATACCTGCTAACCAATGGTCGTATCTGTCCGTGACGTATGACGGCACGGCAATGCGGATTTATGTGAACGGTGTTCTTGAGAATCAATCCGCATACTCCGGCGGCATATTCCCTGGCACGTCAGACGTCGGTATCGGACAAAACGTCGGCGGCTCGATCGTGGCATCAAGCCCTCCATTCGGTGCGCCGTATGCCGGACGCATTGACGAGTTGGGCATCTACAATCGCGCGCTGACGGCTGGCGAAATCGCGTCCATCTACAACGCCAGCGGCAACGGCAAATGCACGACGAATCCGCCCGTAGTGACTTGCACGAGCGCACCGTCGGGCTTGGTGAGTTGGTGGTCGGGTGAAACCAACGCCCTTGATCGTGCAGATGGAAATAACGGAACGTTGATCGGCAATATCGCTTTTGCGCAGGGACGGGTAGGCAACGCTTTCAATCTGGATGGAAACAACGACGCCGTCTTCATTGGCAACCCTGCCAACCTGCGTCTGCAAACTCTCACCATCGAATGCTGGATAAAACGCGCCAGCACGACGCAGGTTTCCGGTCATCCACTCTACGGACAACTTGTAGGCTACGGCCCTGGCGGCTACGTGCTCGGTTTCCGGGCGGACGGCAGTTTGTTCCTGTCTAAGAATACCGTGAGCGACGTGCCCTCGGTTGCCACCATCACAGACACAAATTGGCATCATGTTGCCGTCTCCAAAGGCGGGAACACGGTGGTGTTCTATGTGGATGGAGTCCCCGGCGCGCCTATCACCTACAACACGACGTTTGAGTTTTTCACCGACCTACAAATCGGTGCTGTGAACAGCGGCGTGGATCAAAGCTTTCTAGGATTGATTGATGAGGTCGGCATCTACAACCGCGCGCTCACGTCCACCGAAGTTCAATCCATTTACAACGCCAGCACCGCAGGCAAATGCCCGCTTCCACCGCCGCCTTTCATCACGCAGCATCCAAATGATCGCACCGTCAATGCCAACGCCACGGCGCAATTCACCGTGGCCGCCACCGGTGCGCCGACGTTGCGCTATCAATGGTTCTTCGGCGAAAATCTACTGCCGAATCAAACCAACACCACGCTCTCTATCACTAATGCTTTGTCCGCAAATCAAGGACTCTATCGCGTCACCGTCTCCAACGACTTCGGTTTTGCGATCAGCTCCAACGCATCGCTCACCGTGTTGACGTTCCCGCCTGTCATCACGCGGCAGCCCACGAACGTGACGGCGATTGAAACCACTGCCGCGAGTTTCTCCGTGCAAGCGACCGGCTCCGTGACACTCGCGTATCAATGGTTGTTCAACGGCGTGCCGCTCGCGGGCAGGACCATCACCACGCTCTCATTCACCAGTGTTCAATTCAGCAACGCAGGAAATTATTCCATCATTGTCACCAACCCCTACGGCGCGGTGACGAGTTCCGTGGCGACGCTCACCGTGAATCCACGTCCGCCGTGCGCGCCGGTGCATGATGGATTGGTGAGTTGGTGGAAGGGCGAGAACAATGCGATTGATAACTGGGACTCGAATAATGGTTCAAGTCCATTTGGCACACGCTCGACCACGGGCAAGGTTGGCCTTGCTTGGAGCATTCCGCTCATTTCCGTAAACGACTCACCCTCGCTCCGAGTGACGAGCGGTTTAACGATTGAAGCGTGGATCAATCCTTCCAGCCTTACGTCCACCCGCGTCATCCTTTCCAAATTTGATTATCCACTGTTCCAACCCGGTGTAAGTCAAAGTGCCTATCTGCTTGGTACGACCAACAACGGCGCATTATTCTTCACGCTCACTCCAAGCGGCTCGGTGCGTACCAACACCACGCTAGTGACCACCAATCTCATTCCGCTCAATCAGTGGACCCACGTCGCGGCGACTTATGACGGCTCGGTGATGC
>JANNAO010000434.1:0-1785 GCA_031384405.1 Verrucomicrobiota bacterium
AAACCCGTGGGCGAAGGCGAGAAAATGCTGCTCGGTTCGGGCGCGCACTGGTCGTTCCCCTACCCGATCAACGAGGTCATCAAGATTCCGATCACGGAAGTTCAGGAAGTCCGCTCGCGCACGCAGTGGTTTTTGCAGACCGCCGTGCAGGAAGCCAAAGGCGAACTTCCTTATGCCGGGCCGACGCTGAACCCCGCGATTGACGGCTACACGCTCACTGCCGACGGAAACATCATCCATGCGAAGGCGACGTTGCGTTATCACATTGATGATCCGCGCCGCTGTGTGTTCGACTTCGCAGGCGAAGGTGCGCAACAGTCCTTTGGCCTGACCGGCATCTCGAACGCCGTGCTTAACATCCTCGACAACGCCCTCATTCACGCTGCGGCTTCCACTCGCGTGGACGACGTGTTGCTGGATAAGATCGCGTTTCAAGACGCCGTCACGCGCCGTGTCGCCAAGCTCGTATCAGAACAGAAGCTCGGCATCATCGTGGATCAATGCATCGTCGAAACCCGTCAGCCGCGCCAGTTGGACATGGCGTTTCAGGCTGTGACTGACGCCGGACAAAAACGCGGCACCGCCCTTACTGAAGCTCGCAGCTATCGCGACAAAAAAATGAACGAAGCAGAAGGCAACGCCGTGGCGCGCATCAACACCGCTCAAACCGAGCGCAACGCGATGGTCGCAAAGATCAAGGGCGACGCGTCCATCTTCACCGACAATCTCGCGAGCTATCGCCGGAACCCCGATTTGTTCCTCCAGCAACATCTCGTGAAGACGCTCGGTACAGCCATCGCCGGGGTGGATTACAAGATGTATCTGCCCACGTCAGCCGACGGAAAACCCATCGAGCTGCGCCTGAATTTGAATCGCGAACCGATCAAGCAAGGTTCAACCGAAACCAAACGTTGATCCCGCATGAGCCAGGTCAGCCAACAATAATTTAACGAATCAACAGCCATGCAAGTCACATCACTCCTGAGCGATCACGACCATGAACACGGACCCGGCTGCGGTCACGATCACTCACACAGCAACGTCGGCCTCGGCTGGATGCTGTTCGGCCTCGTCTTCGTCATCAACGCCTTCGTCGTGGATTGGGTATTCGATGCGTCGCATGTCGTGGCAGGCGCAAGCGCCATGATCGGCGCCATCATCCTCGGCTATCCCATCATGGGCACGGCTATCAAGGATCTGAAGCTCGGCAAACTCAGCATCAACGAACTCGTCGCCATCGCCGTGCTCGCGGCGTTTGCTTCGGGCGATTACAAGACTGCGGGCGTCGTCGCGTTTTTCATGTTGCTCGGTGAACTTATCGAGACACGCACGGCTGAAGGCGCGCGTGATTCCATCGAATCACTCATCAAGCTCACACCCACCAAGGCGCGTCGCATTAAGGCCGACAAATCTGAGGAAGAAGTTCCCGCCAGTCAACTCGCCATCGGCGACATCATCCGCATCCGCCCCGGCGACAACGTCGCCGCTGACGGTGTCATCATGAACGGCCAAGGCTCGTTCAACCAAGCCACCATCACGGGCGAATCTCTTCCCGTTGATAAAAAATCCGGCGACGAAGTTTTCGCAGGCACGTTGAACCTCACCGGCGTGTTGGAGATCAAAGTCAGCCGCGCTGGAACAGACACCACGCTTGGTCGTGTGCGTGAACTCATCCTCGCTGCTGAGAAGACCAAGCTCCCGATCATGAAGATCGTGGATCAATACATGGCCTTCTACACGCCGCTCGTGCTGGTCATCGGCGCGTTGGTCTGGGCGTTCACTCGC
>JANNAO010000444.1:0-7162 GCA_031384405.1 Verrucomicrobiota bacterium
CTTTCAGCAACTCGTCGCCGAGGGTGTTGCCGAGTTCGGCGACGCGGCTCTTGGGTTTGAGTTTGAGCTGCTCGAAAAAAATCTTCCGCGCCAGCGAGTAGCCGTTGGTATGCAGGCCGCTCGACGCGATTCCGATCACCACATCGCCGGGCTTCACCGTCTTCTGCCCGTTGAGCATCCGCGATTTTTCCACGACGCCGACAATCGTGCCGCTCAGGTCGTATTCGCCCTTTTGGTAGAAGCCGGGCATCTGTGCGGTTTCGCCACCGATGAGGGCGCAGTTGTTTTCGGCGCAGGCGCGGGCGAAGCCTTTGATGATGTCAGTGAAGACGTGTGGATCGAGTTTGCCCGTGCCGAGGTAATCGAGGAAGAAGAGCGGTTCAGCGCCGAGCACGGCGATGTCGTTGACGCAATGGTTCACGAGATCCGCGCCGATGGTGTCGTGCTTGTCCATCGTGAAGGCGATCTTGAGCTTCGTGCCCACGCCGTCCACGCTGCTGACGAGGATCGGCTCGCGATACTTCTTGAGGTCGAGCTGAAAGAGGCCGCCGAAGCCGCCGACTTTGCCGAGGACTTCCTTGCGGTGAGTGGAGGCGAGCAGTGCGGGGAGCGTGCTCTTAACTTTATTTCCGAGATCAATATCAACGCCTGCGGCGGCGTAGGCTTTCTGTTTCATGCGCGCGAGAGTAAAACGATTTGGGGCGCGGCTTGCGAGTCAAAATGTGTCACGGCGACCGCGTTTTGGTTTAACAATGAGTGGACGAATCACTCTGTTGAATGATCACTTCGCCAGTTCGACGAAGTTTTTCAGTAACTGCAATCCGACCTTCTGGCTTTTCTCCGGGTGAAACTGCGTGGCGAACACGTTGTCGCGCCAGACGGATGACGCAAAGTTTCCGCCGTAATCCGTGCGCGTGGCGACGATACTTGCGTCCGTCGGTTGCGGATAAAAGCTGTGGACAAAATACACGTAGCTGCCGCTCTCCACGCCGCGATACAGCGGACAGTCAGGCCGCGTGATCTCGATTTGATTCCAAGCGATCTGCGGAATCTTGAGTCCAGGCTGCGCGGTGAATCGGACGACCTTGCCGCCGAACACGCCGAGTCCCGCCGCGCAACTGTTGAACTCCTCGCTCTTCTCGAACAACGCCTGATAGCCGACGCAGATGCCGAGGAACGGCTTGCCGGTCTTGATGAAATCGCGTGAGGCTTCGAGCAATTCCTGTTTGCGGAGCGAGGCGATGCAGTCATCGAACGCGCCGACGCCCGGCAGCACGACGGCACTCGCGTCGCGCATCCCGTGCGGGTGCTGCACGATCTGCACGTCTGCGCCGACCTTGAGCAACGCCTTATGGACGCTGCGCAGGTTGCCCGAACCGTAATCAAGCAAAGCAATCACGAGCAGAGTTTAGCCACGGATGGAACACGGATGAAACACAGATTTTCAAGAGGCGAGGATGCGACGGCCTTACGACACGGTCGAACTCCGCGAAGGTTACTCTCTCAACCCCCGCCAAAGTTCGTAAGCCATTGGTGAGTCCGCGATTTGTCACAAACGATGGCACGGCGTCTGCCTTTGCTTTGGTGAATGAACATGCAGAAGAATCTCTGGCAAACGACAGGCGCGCTGATAGGCGCGGCGATGGCTTTATTGATCGCGCCCCGAGATTGTGTTGCCGCAGATCAGATGTTTGATCTGATTCAAACCGGGACAGCCTTGTACTCAAATGTAACGGTCACCACCAAGTCCAAGGACTATATCGTCATCCAACATGCGAGCGGGTTGACGAGTTTGAAGGTTGCCGAACTGCCGTCTGAAATTCACGAGGCACTGGGTTATGGCCCGACCAAAGGCTCCAAGAAAAATTCACCCACCATAACCGCGAAAGCCAAAGCGATGGCGGGCGCGATCCCAACCGAACAGATTGAGAAGGCGTGGAGCAAGCACGCTCCAGCCGGAACGCCAGCGTTGAAACTCACTTCGACGATCATTATCACGATTCTGGGAGTAGTCGCGGCGTTGTATCTGTTCTTCTGTCATTGCGCCTCGCTGATCTGTCGAAAGTCGGGGAAACCGGGTGGTGTGATGGTCTGGATTCCGATCCTGCAATACATCCCGCTGTTACGCGCGGCCAAGATGTCACCGCTTTGGGTGCTGGCGATGTTCGTCCCCTTACTCAATATCATCGTCCACATCATGTGGTCATTCAGGATCGCTGGAGTACGCGGGCAAGGGCTCTTCACAGCCATCTTCCTCATCCTGCCAACGTATCCGTTGGCATTCATGTATCTGGCGTTCGCTGGCGGATCGTCACCCGACGAAAATTGTCCTCCAAGGAAAATTGCGTTGTCTGGGATGACGTTTGATCAGGCTTGAAGCGTCTTTCAACTCCGCTGGCACGCGTCACTTTCCCAAACAGAATGTGCTGAAGATGGAGTCCAGCAAATCTTCCGTGGTCGTCTTGCCCACCACTTCTCCAACGGCGTTCGCGCCGATGCGGAGATCGAGTGCCACAAATTCCAGCGAGGCATCCGCGCGCAAAGCGTCGAGCGCGAGTTGAACGGCTTCGCGTCCACGGCGGAGCGCGTCCTGATGGCGCGAGTTGATGGTGACTTGAGCCATCTCGTTTGTGATCGCGCCAGACCAAACGAGGGATTTGATGGCGTCCTTGAGTGGCTCAATGCCGTTTCCCGTGGTGCAGCAGACATCTACAACCGTTGGTGTGGTAGGGCGCGTCGCTCCGTGCGCGCCGTCCGGCGGGCAGAGGACTGCCCGCCCTACCTGATATTCCATCGGCACGTCCAGCTTGCGTGGAAGGTCGGTTTTGTTCCTCACAAGAATCCGTTTCTTATCCGCAAACTCAGCTAAAAATGTTTCGTCCTCCTTCGTCAACGTCTCGCTCGCATCCAAGACGTGCAAAATAAACTCCGCTCGTGCCAGTGATTCGCGACTGCGCCGGATGCCTTCGCCCTCGATATCGTCCTTCGCTTCGCGCAATCCAGCCGTATCAATGAACACCACAGGAATCCCCCGCACGTTCGCCGTCTCCTCAATCGTGTCCCGAGTCGTCCCGGCGATGGGCGACACGATGGCGCGTTCGTGACCGAGCAGTTGATTGAGCAAACTGGACTTGCCTGCGTTGGGACGACCGATGATGGCTGCACGGATTCCGCGACGAAGAATCTGTCCTTCATTGGCCGTGCGCAGAAGTTCATCCATGAAGGCGATGCCGCGTTCCATGCGACCTTCGAGAGTCGCGCGCGTGTCCGGCGCGATGTCTTCCTCCGGGAAATCAATATGCGCTTCGATGTGCGCTAGCGTGTGCATCAAGTCATCGCGCAGTTGATTGATGCGGGCGGAAAGTTTCCCGGCGAGTTGTTCGTTGGCGGCACTGAGAGCGAGTTCGGTTCGTGAATGGATCAAATCCGCCACGGCTTCAGCCTGTGTGAGATCAAGGCGACCGTTGAGGAAAGCGCGTTGAGTGAATTCACCCGGCAACGCAAGTCGCGCTCCCGCTTCCAAAACCGTATCGAGAACAGTCTTCGTGGAAAGAATTCCGCCGTGACAGGTGATCTCGACGATGTCTTCGCGCGTGAACGTGCGCGGCGCGAGCATGACGGCGCAGAGGACTTCGTCCACTTGCTTGCCTGCGCGAAAAACTTTGCCGTAATGGATCGTGTGACTGTCGGCGGTGCTTGGCTTGTGGGAGTTTTTGCCGACGGGCGTGAACGCTTTGTCTGCCACAGCCAGAGCCTTCGCGCCGGAGATGCGGATGACTGCCAGCCCGCCCTCGCCGAGCGGCGTGGCGATGGCAGCGATGGTGTCGTCGAGATTCATCAGCGTGAGCAACCGCCCTTTTGGATTTCGTCGAAGTGACCTTGCAACCAAAGCCGCGCCTTCTCGTAACTTTTCCGCTGCATGTAATGCAACAGGTCGGGCGCGGTGCCGCGCGGCAGTTCGTTGGCGAGCGATTCAATGCGCGCGAACAGCGGGAGCAAATTCGGCTTGGGATTGGCCGTGGGCATGGACTTCACCGCTGCATCGAGTTCGTTCAAGCTGTCGAGTATGTTGCGTTCAATCGCCGTCATGCGGATTGAATAGCGGTTTGGCGCGCCGGTTTCCATCACGGAATGAAACGCTGCGCCTGCCGACTTGCAATTTTCCCGACGCGCGAGAGAATCATCACATCAACCCAGTGAAGCCACACCGAGTCATCATGAGTCGTTGCCGAACCGTCCGAGTGACAGTCACGGCAGCATTCACATTGATTGAATTGCTGGTGGTGATCGCCATTATTGCAATTCTTGCCGCGATGCTGCTTCCGTCATTGAACAAAGGGAAGCTCAAGGCGTTTGGCATCGGCTGCATGAGCAATCATCGCCAGTTGATGCTCGCGTGGAAGATGTATTCTGACGACAATCGCGATCTGTTGCTTTACGCCAGTGCCATCTGGCCTCACACAGCCAAAGACCCGGATGTTTGGGTGACCGGCTGGATGAATCGAGACCCGAATAATCAATCCAACTGGGACATCAACGACGACATCGTCAACAGTCCGCTCTGGACTTACTCAGGGAAGTCGCCCGCCATTTGGAAATGTCCGGCGGATCATTCTACGATTGAGCTTCCCTCGGGCGAAATAAAATCTCGCGTGAGGAGCATGTCCATGAACATCTGGGTCGGTGGTTTTCGCGGAATGGATCAAGGCTTGTCTGACAGCGCGAATGGCTGGGCGATGGGCGGCGGCAGATGGCGAGTGTATCTGAAAACCACGGATATGGTTGATCCCGGCCCTTCAAGAACGTTCGTACTGCTGGACATGCGGGAAGACAGCGTGGACATCGGAAATTTCGCACCCAACATGCGGGGCTGGCCGGATAATCCAGAGCAGACAGGGTTCTATGATTTGCCGGGAAATTACCATCATTTCGCCAACAGCTTTTCTTTCGCAGATGGTCATGCGGAAATTCATCGCTGGCGACATCCTGATACTACGCCGCCATTGGTTAGAAACGGAGAGGTCAGAGACACATTTCATTCACCCAACAATCCAGACATCCGATGGCTTCAAGAACACTCCACGCGATTGATCACGCCAGTCACGCCGTAACGGGCATCACCGCTCCACAACGCGCTTGTAACTCTGGATGCCTTCCGTGATCGCTCGCGCCATCTGACGACGATACTCCTCGGTGAAAATCTTCTTCCCCTCCGTCGGATGCGACAAAAACCCAGCCTCGATCAGCGCCGCAGGCATCGTCGCCTCACGCAACACTTCAAACCGCGCGCGTCTCACGCCGCGATCTTCGCTGTTGAGATTTCGCACGAGAGATTTTTGGATTTGATACGCGAGCAGGAGATTCTTTGAGTTGTTGCGATTGCCCGGATACGAACCTGAACCCGCGCCCTCGCCTCGCGCATTGGTGGAAGCCGCGCCCACAGGTGTCATGGAAAAAACTTCCGAACCGCTCGCCTCCCGACTACTTGAGCCGTTGAAATGCAGGCTCACAAAAACATCCGCCCCACGCTGCCGCGCGATGTCCGCACGCGTGGACAGTTCGATGAACCGATCCGACGTGCGCGTGAACACCACTTTGAAACCCGCCTTCTGCAACTGAGTCCGCAATTCGGCAGCGAGCCGGAGCGTGTAATCTTTTTCCTGTCGTCCGAACGCGCGATTGCCGGGGTCTTTGCCGCCGTGCCCGGCATCGAGGCAGATGACCTTCACTCTTTTTCCAGTCTCGTTTCGCGGCGCGGCGAGCAGCGGGCGGAATGTGGAATCAATGTCCAGTTGCGAGATGTAGATGGCGTCGCCACGCGAGACGAGCGGGTGCAGCAGCCAAAGTTGAAGGCCGTTGAAACGCGCTTCACGCGAGCTGACCTCGAACTGGATTTTCGCGGCAGCGTTGGTCAGCACGAATGATTCGTCGCGTTTGATCCAGCGCGATTGCAGCCCCTGCCACTTCGCCCACTCGGTGATGCGGACGTAATCAGTGTCGCGGATGCGTGCGGTGTAATTCGCGGCAAGAGTCGGCGACGCCGTCAGCGTGAGCCAGACGGCGAGCAGAGCGAGCGCGAGACGATGCAACATGTGCGGAAACATTGCCGGGTGCCGGGCGGGCGTTCAAGGTTGGAGTTGAGTGCGACCAATGCTGACGCGCATCTTTGGAGTGCGGAGACTTGTCTCCGCTTTCATTGCCTGAGCGACTTGTCGCTTGGGCAGGGCCGCGCAGAGCGGTCCGGTGAGCAGCCGAGAGCGATCACCATTACACACGCGCACTGCCGCTGCGACGCACCGCTGAACGCGGTGCTGCCGGGATGACAAGTCATCCCGGCGGTAAAGCGGCGACAAGTCGCCGCACTCCATATTTCTTCCGCCACGCCTCAACCTTGACCGGCATTTCCAATCACACCCGTTGGAGTTCGGCTGGATTGACAAGCTCACTCACTTGGCTACGCTCGGGACAACGGCTGGGATTGGCAACGGGGCTTGATCAAAACTGACTGCCTCGCCCACACGGGACGCCGATCACGGCAGCCGCCAGAGTCAGGAATTGATTATGATCCGCATGACCCAACGTAGTTTCATCATCGCTCTCGCATTGGGAGTGTTGCCTGCGAAAAGATTTTGGCAGGTTGCTGTTTGAATGGCGCGCAATCAGAAGGCGGAAGATAAACTGCCCTGTTTCAAAATTACAAAACATCAAATGAAAATTAAGCACACCATCATAATTACTGTATGCCTTATATTCTGCGGCTGTCATAACACCGGAGTTGTGAAGCTATCTCCCGACACCTATTACATTAGCCGAAGCAGTGGAGCGGGAGCTTTTACGAACATGCAAAAACTCAAAGCCAACGTGATTCAAGAAGCCAATCGTTTCGCCGCCCAACAAGGAAAAAACATTGATCCCATATCGTTGACCGATACGGTGCCGACGCACGGCTTTCCCTCGGTGAATTACCAATTCAGATTAGTTGATGTGATTACAAACAAATCCTCGGTAATTTCACACCCGTAAATCCTGTGTTAAACGTAATGCCATTTGGAGATAGAACCTGCCACGCAGCGAATGAAAACCAGTGTTGCGTTACCAATTTACAACCCCAACGGGGTTGAATCATCTAGCCCTGGGAGCTACCCAGGGTAAAGAGTCAAAG
>JANNAO010000494.1:0-15565 GCA_031384405.1 Verrucomicrobiota bacterium
CGGTAGCGTTGCCGCATCAATCAACACCGGGATCGGCTCGCCGCGATCACACTGCATGAAACGCGAGGAAATCCCCGGATTATCTTCGAGCAATCCTGTGATTAGACTCGAAGTCGCGAAACCAGTCTGGTCGGTCACATCATCGCCTGCGGCAGTGCCGTTGCTGGTGAGAGCGCGGACTTCGTTCAGCAACGTTTCCTGTTCCGGCGTGAGCGAACCGTTCGTGCGCGTCAACTTCATCGCGCTGAAGCTGCCTTGCGTGCCGGTGAGTTTTCCATCCGCGCGCCGAACAACGAAGACGAGTCGTTCCTCGGTTTGCGCGAACAGGGGTGAGTTGCCCTGAAACTCCCGTTCCTCGCCAATCGCACCACCGCGATGCACCACTGCCACGATTCGCGGGAATGTTCCTTTCAATCCTTCAACCACCCGCAGCGAAGTCCGCGTGTAAATCAAACCGTCCGCTGCGTCGCGATAACATTCCTGTCCCACCACCACGCCACGAAAGATCGCAGCAGAAGCAGTCACATGTTCAGCAGTGCTGAGAGGAATGATCGAGGAGGCGAAGGTGGATTGCGTGATCAGCGCGAACGCTGAAGCCAATAGCATTGCGAGGCGGTACGTGGTTTTCATCTGAACGAGTGCGGTTGCGAGAACGAATTTGGTTTGCACGGTCATAATGTGTCACGAAGTTGAGGAGGATTGCAACAATCCGTGCGCTGGCGAATTCGAGAGTCCGCGATTATGGACTGAGGAAGAGGCATGAAGACGAGCCACAAACCATTCGACCGCCGGGGGCGCGAGCCGGGGGTCTCGCCGTTCGCCCAGGCTCGTTTTATCTCGCGGCTCAAGCCCGGGATATTGAACAAACAAAAACTAAAACAAAAAACCACCTGCACAGTTTTTTTACAAAACCCGAGATGTGACCACTCGGCATCGCGAAAATGGCGTGGCAATTATGATGGCGTACGAATTGACTTTCGAGTGCTTCAGTAAAGCTTGTGCGGTGGTTTCGCAATCACGGTTTTGCCCCTTGCCCCTCCACAGGGGCGAGGGAGAATTCTACGCCGCTGCTCGACGATTTCGCATCACGCTTGTGACTCCACTGTAAATAGTGAAGAACCCTTTTTCTCATCAACGTTCGCGTCGGTGCTGCGGCTTGGCTTCTGGTTGGCTCGTGAGCAATGCGCGGAGCTTGGCGACAATTTTGGGTTGTTCACCCGCGAGGTTTTTTGTCTCCGAGGGGTCGGCCTGGTAATCGTAGAGTTCCAGCTCGGCGGTGTCGTTGGGTGCGCCGGGCTTTTTCCATTCCACCAGACGATAGCGTTCCGTTCGCACGGCGCGTCCGATGATTTCTTCGCCACGACGGTTGCGTGGGAACGCGTGAAAGATGGCCGCTTTGTGATCGCGTGCTGGTTGTTTCAAAGTGGGAACGAGGCTGCGTCCATCGAGAGTTTGCGGAGGATTTGGTTTTGGCAACCCGGCGAGTTCGCACAAGGTGGGATACATGTCCACGGTTTCGGTCAGCGTGCCGGTGCGAGTGCCGGGTTTGGTCACGCCGGGCGCGGCGATCAACAGCGGGATGCGTGTGGCTTGTTCGTAGTTGGTGTGTTTGCACCAGAATCCGTGATCACCGAGATGCCAGCCGTGGTCGCCCCACAGCACGACGATGGTGTTGGTCGCGAGTCCGAGCTTATCCAGTTGATCCAACACGCGACCGATCTGCGCGTCCACGTAACTCAACGCCGCATGATAGCCGTGGATCATGGTGCGCGCTTGATCGTCGGTGAGCGGGCCAGTCGCGGGGATGTCGGTGTATTGTCGCAATTCACCCCAGCCACTCGGCGCAAACTTGGGCGCGCCCTCCGGCAGCGTTCGTTGCGCAGGCACGGTGAACGATGCGCGGTCGTACAGGTCCCAATACTTCTTCGGCGCGCAGAACGGCAGATGTGGTTTCACGAAACCCACGGCCATGAAGAACGGTTCGTTTGTCTTGGCGTTCTGTAATCGGCGGATGGTTTCCTCGGCAATTTTTCCGTCCGGGTAAGCGTCGTCCGGGACATCGGCGCACTCGTACGCTGCGCCGCGCGGGAGTTTGGCAACATCCATTTGATTGGCGAACAGTGCTTCCTCGCGGGTCAACGTCTGCGTAGCTCGACTTTCGGGAAGCGCGTAGGCGATGGACTTGGCGGTGTAGTGCGGCACGCTCCAGGAGTCCGGGTCTTCATGATTGCCGTGACCGACGTGGAATATTTTCCCCAACGCTTCGGCGCGATAACCATGCTGTTTGAAGTATTGCGGCAGCGTGACGGCATCGGGAACGGATTGGCGGAAGTTTGTGCCGAGATCGTAGATGCCCAACGTCGTGGAGCGTGAGCCGGTGAGCAGAGCGTTGCGCGATGGGGCGCAGACGGCTTGATTGCAATACGCGCGGTCGAAGATCATTCCCCGCGCGGCGAGGCGATCCATGTTCGGCGATTTGATGCGTTTGTCTCCATAGCAACCGAGCAGTGGCTTGAGGTCATCCACGCAGACGAGGAGGACGTTGGGTTTGACTGCGTTTGCGGCGACGCCGGTCAATGCTTCTGCAAACCAGATCGCCGCAGCGAACAGGTGCGCCAGACGGATGAGACTCACGCGACCCGACGAGGAGTGGTTCACGGAGTTTTCACCTTGGTGGATTCATCAAGCGTCGGTGGAATCGGCCAGCCATCGTTGCTCCAGCTTAATTTGCCGACCCACAACTGCGAGCGGCCTCGATGGTTTCCATCGTAGTAATGACAACTGAACCAGTCCTGCCCGTCCACTGTGATGATGCCTGCGTGACCGGGGCCGTAGAACGGCGGTTTTGAATCGAGGAACAGTGTGCCGCCGTCGTGCATCATGTCGCGTCCCTCGCGATCCAGATACGGGCCGGTGATCTTTGCGCTACGACCGACGCGGATGTCGTAAGTGCTGTTCGTGCCGCGACAACATTGTCCCCAGTTGACGAAGAGAAAGTAGTTTGTGTCGCGCCGATGGATGAACGCGGCTTCGATGGAGTCGTGATGCGCGAGCGAGAACATGGGCGAATTGGTGGCGATGCGATGCCCGGTCTTGGGGTCGAGTTCGATCAACTTGATGCCTGTCCAGTAGGAGCCGAACGCCATCCACAGTTTTCCATCCGCATCGAACAGGACGGCGGGATCAATCGTGTTGAAATCATTTGTGGCGAACGAGCGGACGACGATGCCTTGGTCGGTCCACTTGAAACGCGTGTCGGCAGGATCAAGCGTGGGACTTGTGGCGAGGCCGATGGCGGAGGTGTTTTTGCCCCAACTCGAAACCGAGAAGTAGAGCAGGTAGCGGCCATGGGATTGGATGATGTCCGGCGCCCAGAAGTAATCGCGATGGATGGCCGCGACGTTTGTGGTCCAAGGCGGATTGGCGGCGAGGGCGGGTTTGCTGAATTGCCACTCCGTCAGATTGGTTGAGTAGAGTGCCTTGATGCCATCGCCCGTGGCAAACGTCCAAAACACATCGCCGCACGGCACGATGGTGGAGGGATCATGCACGCGGTTTTGGAAACCGAAATTAGTCTGAGATGATGCAGGCAAATGCCCCATGAGTCCACAGATGACCGCAAGCAGCGTTGAATGCGCCGGGCGGATTATTGTTCCAAGAGATATTCTAAGGATGCGGTTCATGGTTGAATGATGCGTCTGTACTTCATCGTGCTGCAAGGTTGAGAAGCTTTTTATGCACAAAATATCCTGATATTGTTGGCTTGACCCTTTCAGAAGGCGGCGTTATACCCAGCCTTAGCCCGTGAACTCAACAACCCAATTAGACGACTAAACTCATAACCCAACAACATTATGACATTAACCAAACGCGACCTGGTCATTCGTATCAGTGAAGAAACCGGACTGATACAGGCACAAGTGTTCGACGTCATTCAGAAAACGCTCGATCACATAACTGAGTCGTTGTCCAAAGGCGACAAAGTCGAACTGCGCAACTTCGGCGTGTTCGAGGTGAGGACTCGCAAGGCGCGCGTAGGTCGCAACCCCAATGCTCCGGAAACCGACGTTCCCATCCCGGCGCGATCCGTGGTGAAGTTCAAGCCCGGTAAAGAAATGGCTGAACTCGTCATCAAGATTCCGGCGAAGTCTGCCAAGAAATAATCGGAGCGAACTTCCAAAGGCGCGGTTGAACACCGCGCCTTTTTCTTTTTATTCGGCGCAGCGTTGCCTATTCTCCCCCCGATTTATGGAACGTCTCCCAGGCTTTCGTGATTTTTATCCTGAACCGCTTCCGCACAAAGACGTGTGGAGTGCTGATGCACGGCAATACATTTTCAACAAGTGGCGCGATGTGGCCCGGCGTTATGGCTTTCGCGAATACGACGGCCCGCCGCTTGAATCCCTCGAACTCTTCACCACCAAGAGCGGTGCGGAGATCGTCGGTCAACTTTACAACTTCAAGGACAAGGGAGATCGCGAGATCGCGTTGCGACCAGAGATGACGCCGACGCTCGCGCGCATGGTCGCGGCGCATGAACGCAACTACAAGAAGCCCATCAAGTGGTTCGCCATCCCGCAACTCTTCCGCTACGAGCGCCAGCAGAAGGGACGATTGCGCGAACACTTCCAGTTCAATGCGGACATCTTTGGAGAACAAGACCCCGCTGCTGATGCCGAACTCATCGCGCTGTTGATTGATACGCTGCGCGCGTTCGGCCTGACCGCCGAGGATTTCGTCATCCGCTTGAGCAGTCGCAATGCGTGGAATGATTACTTCACCAACCACGGCGGCAAGGCCGGACAGGAATACGACTTCTTCCAGATCATTGATAAATTGGAGCGCGCACAGGCGGAAGAATCGCAGGCCAAACTCAGCGCGCTGGGTTTCTCGCTGGATGACGTGAACACGTTCATCAAATCCGGCACGCCCACGGCGGAACTCGCGTCCATCATCGCCAATCTCACCGCGCGCGGCATGGGTGATTTTGTGAAGGTGGACTATCAGGTCATTCGCGGACTGGCTTACTACACGGGGCCGGTGTTCGAGGCGTTTGATCGCAAAGGAGAATTCCGCGCCATCGCAGGCGGCGGACGTTACGACAATCTTGTGAAGCTCATCAGCGGCGGCAAAGTGAGTCTGCCCGCGCTCGGCTTCGGCATGGGCGATGTGGTGTTGTTTGAATTGCTCAAAGCGCGCGGTCTGCTCCCGCAGTTCAACGCTGGAGTAGATGTGTTCGTGATGATCGAAGGTGAAACACTCCGCCTGCAATCGCTCAAGCTCGTTCAAGACTTGCGCGCCGCTGGCCGCGTTGTCGAGTACGCGCTCACGGCGACGAAGCCGGACAAACAATTCAAACGCGCGCAAGAGTTGAATGCGAAACGCACGATGAAAGTGGAGGCGGACTCGGTGCGGGTTCGTGATCTACAGACCCGCGAGGAAACTGTTTTGAGTGCGGCTGAAGCGGTGACGCTTTGAATCTGTTGTTCAGCGTTTGCCGGCGATCCACTGCTTGACCCGCGCTTCCAACACATCCAGCGGCACGGCGGCGTTGCCGAGGATTTGATCGTGGAACTCGCGGATGTCGAACTTGTCTCCCAACTCGCGTGTGGCGGTGGCGCGGAGTTCCTTGATCTTGAGTTCGCCGATCTTGTAGGCGAGTGCCTGTCCGGGCCAGACGATGTAACGATCTATTTCCACAGTGATGTCGTGCGCGTTCTTGCTGGCGTTGGCGAGGAAGTAATCAATCGCCTGTTGCCGCGTCCAACCCATCGAGTGCATTCCGGTGTCCACGACGAGCCGGATGGCGCGCCACATCTCGTAGGTGAGTTGGCCGAACTTGGAATAAGGATCCGTGTAGAAACCCATCTCCGTGCCGAGACTCTCAGAGTAAAGTCCCCAGCCCTCGACGAACGCGGTGTAATGTCCGTGCTTGCGGAATTCAGGAATGTTTTCCAACTCCTGCGCGAGCGCGATCTGGAGGTGATGACCGGGAACGGCTTCGTGCAAGGAGAGTGCTTCCATCTCCCAAGTGAGTCGCGTTTTGATGTCGTAAGTGTTCGCGTAAAAATATCCGGGACGACCTGCGTCGGGCGAGCCGGGTTGATAGTAAGCAGTGGTCTGGGATTTCTCGGCGTAACTGGGGATGGCCTTCACGCCGTAAGGCAGACGCGGAAGTTTGCCGAAGATCCGCGCGAGTTCCGGGTCGGCGCGTTTGCAGATGTCGCGATAGCCGCGCAACAGATCGGCGGCGTTGGTGTAGGAGAATTGCGGGTCGCTGCGGAGGAACGTGAGGAACTCGCCGAAGCTGCCTTTGAATCCTGTGCTGGCGATGACTTTGTCCATCTCGGCGCGGATGCGTGCGACTTCCGAGAGTCCGATGTCGTGAATTTCCTGAGGTGTGAGTCGCGTGGTGGTGAGTACGCGGGCGTTGAATTCATACCACGCCTTGCCATCGGGCAGGTCACCGCAGGCAATCGTCTCGCGTGCGCCGGGAACATATTCGTTGGCGATGAACACATGGAGCTTGGTGAACGCGGGGAGAACTTTTTCTTTCAACGCGACTTCGGCAGCGAGGCGGAGGCGTGTCTTGTCCGCATCTGAAAACTCGACGGGAATTTTTTGGAACGGGCGAAGGAACGCGCTCTTGGCAGGATCGGATTCGAGTTGGTTCTTCACCTGTTGCGGCACGTCTCGCAGCGTGATGCGCGGCGGAGTGATGCCAGCGGCGAGACCTTTGCGGAGCAACACGAGGGTTTGATCCACAACCGTCGGCACGCCGTTGAGCCGCGCGATCATGTCCTCGTAATCTTTCACGGTAGAGTGCGGTGAAACATCCAACATGCGCGCGATGTCTTGCTGAATGCCGCCGAGCTGGGTGAGTTGAAGATACTCTCCTGGGAATCGTGTGCCCGCAACGGACTGCTCGTAGTTGCGTTTGTAGAGGTCGAAGTTCAGTTGGTCGGCGGCGGAGAGTTTGTCGCGCTTGATCGAGTTGATCACTTTGAGCGGGGCGCGAAGTTCGCGCTTGCGACGCGCGATGGCGTCGAGCGAGAGGTCCGACCAGCGGGCATTCAATCCGGGATAACCGACCTCGGTGGCGAACTCCGGGCTTTCGTGGAGGGAATGTTCCCAATCGAGTTTGAAAAGTTGATGTAGGCGCGTGGCGTCCTTGGCGCGTGATTTGGCAAGCTTGTCGCAATCGCGCTCGAAGTCGCTGGTGGTTTGCGCGAAGCAAGCGGCGCAGGAAAACAGGAGAGCGAGGGTTGTGTTCAAAAAACTTCGTCGCAGTGAATGCATGGCGTGAGGCTAACAAAGTGACTGTGCGAGACAAGGGTGATGGATTTTTGATTGAACGGGGTTGGCCGGGACTCAAAGATGGACGCGTGATGTTTAATGTCTGTTCACGTCTTGTTGTGGCGACTGGTTTCATCGTGGTGTTTTTGCTTGGGGGCGGTTGCGCCAGCAAGAACAACGCGGCTGCGTTGAAACGATTTGAGTTCGAGCAGCCGCACATGGGGACGCTGTTCAAGGTCTCGCTCTATGCTACGAACGAAACTTCTGCGAGCGGCGCGAGTGCAGCCACATTCGCCAAGGTTGCTGCGCTGGATCGCATGATGACCGATTACGATCCTGAGAGTGAGTTGATGCGTTTGTGCGGTCAGCCGATCAACATCCCTGTTCGTGTGAGCGAAGATTTGTTTGAGGTGCTGGAAGAGTCTCTGCGGGTCGCGCGAGTTTCCGACGGCGCATTTGATCCCACCATCGGCCCGCTCATCCGTCAATGGCGGCGGGCAAGACGGCAGCAAACCCTCCCAACGACTGAGCAGATCGAACACGCACAAAAATCTGTCGGTTGGCGGAAACTCATCCTCGATCCAACGAATCAAACCGCCACACTTCTCGCGCCTGACATGCAACTGGACCTTGGCGGCATCGCCAAAGGTTACGCCGCAGACAAGGCGTTGGCTGAACTCAAGGCGCACGGAATATCACATGCACTCGTCGCGGCCAGCGGAGACATCGCTGCTGGCGATGCGCCGCCGGGAATGAAAGGCTGGCGCGTTTCCATCGGCACGCCGTATTCGAGCAACGCACTGACTAAATCATTTCTCCTGAGCAACGCCGCAGTTTCAACCTCTGGCGATGCGGAGCAATTTGCCGTCATCGGCGGGAAGCGTTACTCGCACATCGTTGATCCGCGCACGGGGCTTGGATTGACGAACCAGCTTCAAGTATCCGTGTTGGCCCGGCGCGCGATTCTCAGCGACGCGTTTGCCACGACTGTCTGTGTGCTCGGTGAATCAAAGGGGTTTCAACTCATCAACGTTCAGCCTGACATGACTGCAATCGTGATCGGCGATGAAGGCATTTTTGATGAACCTAAAGTTTCGCGAGGCAAAATCTCTGTCCCCGGCGTGATGGAGGAGTAGTCGCGAGATTCAACTCGCGGACTGTTTCAAGATACGCCCAGCGGCAACATCCGCTTCGCCGATGGAAAACAATCTCTCCGAGATGTCGTTCAGGCAGCGGCGCGTCGTCTCGAACCGTTCCGAGAGCGTGTGAAGGATGGCGGACAATTCATAACGTCGCGCCAAGCGATGATCTCCCGCAGCACGGAACTGCGAGCGTCCGAGAGATTCGTAGTAGCTCAAGCCCGGAAAACCTTTTCGCTCGGCACGTGAGCGGATTCGATCAGGGAAAACGCCTGACAGGAACAATGAATGATTCCCGATATGCAGCCGCAGATGAAAACTCGTCCGCTCATCCGCTGTCTGAAGCGCGGCGAGCATCTCGAAGAAATAACCCAGAGGATTCTGTTGTCCCGGCATGACGCAACGACTTCGTTCCGCGCTGGCGAACTCGGCAAGCACTTCCGCCACGTAATCCGCCACAGGGCGATCCTGGATGTCTGCGCGCAGGAATACGCTTCTCACCAGCACATAGAAATAGAAGTGCGACGACACACGCAGGCAACCGCCGCGTTCCAACAGCGCGTGGAGCAGGGCAGGGTCGTCGAGGATTTGGTCGCGGGAATCTTCGTCAGCAAGGAGGCGGATGAGGCATTCGGAGTCGCCGAGTTTCGCGCCGAGCACGGACAGGACGAACGCCACATCTTCAGCGGCGAATTGCACGCGGCAATTGGGTTGTATGACTTTCATCGAGTTCATCACATCCGGCCTTGGATTAGTATCGGATGCGATCGGCTGTGACTGAAGCCAGCTTCGCGCAGAAGCCGTCGGGCGCAACTGCGAAATCTTCGTTGGGGGAATCCTGTTTTTTCGGCGGAAATGTTCCGCACCATCCAGGCGCGGAAGGAAACGCCGTCGGCTCGCGGGGACGCTCGCCCCACCTGTGCAGTTGTGCCTCACCCGCTTTCAATCACATCCAGTTGTTTGTAAAAATGAAGTCATACAATTCTGGCAATCTGCACGACAGACGAGATACTCTTCGCGAGCAAAACCCCACTATTGGCATGAATTGGTTCAAGAGATTCTGGAAGTTGTTTAACACACCGATCTCGGCGAAGGAGGCAGCGGCATCGCCCACCACAGGTTCAACCAAAACGTGGATCGAGTCTTCCAAAGCGATGGTGGAAAAGTTGAAGGCAGTGAAACGTTCCATCAGTGAATCATTGAATAACTTCACGCCACGCGCCCAGCAGGTATTGGCTCTTTCGCGACGAGAAGCCGATCGGTTTAATCACAACTTTGTTGGCACTGAACATTTGCTCTTGGGGTTGATTGCATTGGGGCAAGGCTGCGCTGTCAATGTTCTCAAGAGACTGGGGTTAGACCTTGAGACCGCACGGGCGGAAGTTGAGAAGCAGGTGGGAACGGGTCCAGACCAGAAGATGATCAGTAACATCTCTTACACGCCGCGAGTGAAGAAGGTTTTGGGATTGGCTGCCAAGGAGGCAAAAATGCTCGGCCACACCTACGTCGGCACGGAACATATTCTCCTCGGTTTGCTGCATGAAGGTGATGGCGTTGCGGCGCGCGTGCTGAAGAATCTCGGCGTGGATATTGAGCGGACACGGTTGGAGATATTGAAAGAGTTGGATCCGAACTTCGACATCGGTAAGCGCGAATCCGTAGTATTGCCAGCAAAGAAGGATGGTCCAGCCCATCCGCCTACGATGAATTCAGCGCAAACACTGAATCTTGCAAAGCCTCCGATTGAACAAGTTGATCTCAGCAAGCAGTACGACGTTTATTGCTCGGAGCGAAATCGCGAAGTGGTTGTTTATCGCAACGCACTGTTCAAAGGGAAGCGTCAGCTTTGTCGCGAGGAGCGGTGTGACGCACTTTTAGATTTTTACGAGCTTGAGCAATCTGACGGGAAGTCTGTTTACGTTGCGGTTAATTCCGTCATCAAATTCTGCGCGCCCGGCACGACGCCCAACTCAGAGAACGTTCCCGGCAATAAGCCGTAGTTTCTTGTCTCAATGCTTCTAGCCGCGCATTGGCGATTGGCTTTCGCAAATTGGCGTTGTTACACCCGCTCTGATTCGTTTCACTATGCCGCACTCAAATCAAACATGAATACATCCCTCGTCCGAAAGTTCGTCGCCGTAATTGTCGTGGCGTTCTTCGCTTGCGTACAACTCAACGCCGCCACGGTCAACATCCAGACCGATAAACCCGGTCATAAAGTCGCGCCGACACTTTGGGGTGTGTTCTTTGAAGACATCAATCTCTCTGCCGACGGCGGTATCTATCCTGAACAGGTTCGCAACCTTTCCTTCGAGGACGCGGAGAAGCCGGATAACTGGATGTTCGCCAACGTGAACTCCGGCAAGAGCGAGGCGAGCATTGATTCATCGCGCCCGCTGAGTCCGCTGAACAAGCGCAGCCTGCGCGTGAAGTTGGACGGGGCGTTCACTTTGGAAAACATTGGTTACTACGGCATGGGCATCGCCAAAGGTGAGGGCTACACGTTCAAGGTCGCGTTGCGTGCAGATAATTTCACCGGGCCGCTCACTGTCAAACTTCTTGGTGCCGATGGGAAAGTTCTCGCCTCCGGTGAAGTCAAAAATATTAACGGCGATTGGAAGTATCAGAGCATTGACCTGACCGCTACGGCCAGCGATGTGAAGGCGAAATTGCAACTGTCTGCGTCCGGCAGCGGCACGTTGTTTCTCGACATGGTTTCGCTCCTGCCGAAGACGACATGGAAGAACAGCGGATTGCGTCCCGATCTGGCCGAAGCGGTGAATGCGCTCAAGCCGAGCATCTATCGTTTCCCCGGCGGCTGCTGGGTCGAGGGCGAGACGATGGACAAGATGTATAACTGGAAGAAAACCATCGGCAACGTGGACGCGCGCACGCCGCTCTGGAACATCTGGCAGTATTACGCCACGCACGGTCTGGGTTATCATGAGTATCTCCAGATGTCCGAAGACCTCAATGCCGAGCCGCTCTTTTGCATCAACGTCGGCATGTCGCACAAGGAAGTCATCCCGATGGATCAGATGGGACAATGGGTGCAGGACGCGCTGGATGCGCTCGAATATGCGAACGGCCCGACGAATTCATTCTGGGGCGGGCTGCGCGCGAAGGCAGGTCATCCGGCGCCGTTCAACATGAAGTATCTGGAGATCGGCAACGAGAACGGCACTCAGGCTTACAATGATCGTTGGGCACTTTTCTACGACGCGATCAAAGCGAAGTATCCCGAGGTGCAACTCATCGCCAACGATTGGGCGGGCAACGTCCCCAAACATCCCAAGCCGGATCTCGTGGACGAACATTATTACAGCACGCCAGAATTTTTCATGCAGCAGGCGCATCGCTACGACAATTACGACCGCAAAGGCCCGAAGATTTTCGTGGGCGAATACGCCGTCACGCGCAACACCGGCAAGGGCAATCTGCGCGGGGCGATCGGTGAAGCGGCGTTCATGACTGGAATGGAACGCAACTCGGACATCGTGGCGATGGCTGCCTACGCGCCGCTGTTCTGCAATGCGAATCATAAGCGCTGGCCGGTGAATCTTATCAACTTTGACAGCACGCGCTGGTTCGGCATCCCCAGTTATTACGTCCAGAAATTGTTCAGCGAACATCGCGGCGACGTGGTGTTGCCTACCGAAGTCGAAGTCGGGACGATTGAACAAGCGCCGCCAACAGGTCGCATCGGTGTGGGCACTTGGAACACCGCAGCGGAATACAAAGACATCAAGGTCACTGCGCCGGATGGAAAAGTTTTGTTCGAGTCAGACTTCAGCAAGAACAGCGACGGTTGGAAAACTCTTGGTGACGGTGCGAAGTGGAGCGTCGTGGACGGGGCGTTCCGGCAGACGGCGGAGCGGGAATACATCCGCGCCGTCATCGGGGACAAATCCTGGACGGATTACACGATCACGCTCAAGGCGCGGAAGATTTCCGGCGCGGAAGGTTTCCTGATCTTGTTCCACATCGCGGAGGACGATGACCGCAACTGGTGGAACATCGCGGGTTGGAACAACACGCAGCACGGCGTGGAATTTAGCGAGACGCTCGATGGCAAACGCGGCAGCGTGGAGACGGGGCGTTGGTATGACATCAAGATGGAAGTCAGCGGCAACAGCGTGAAATGCTCGCTCGACGGCAAGGTCATCCACGACATCAAGAACAAGGGCAGCGTCACGCGCGGCTTGTTCGCGAGCGCGGTTCACGACAGCAAGAGCGGCGACATCATCGTGAAGGTCGTCAACGCCGCCGCCGGCCAAACCGAGACAGAGATCAACTTGAACGGCGCAAAGAAACTTGGCGCGACAGCCGAGGCGATCCTCCTCACCTCGGAAAGCGCGAAGGACGAGAACACGCTGGAAGAACCGACGAAAGTCTCACCCAAGAACATGACGCTCAAAGTCAGCGGCAACAAGATCAAGCACGCGTTCCCCGGGAATTCACTGACGGTGATTCGTGTGAAGGCGGGGAAGTAAGTTGGAGTTTTGAGATGGGTTACATGGGGCGTATGAGTCGCATGTGACCCATGAGTCCTATTTCCCCGCGCGTTCGCTTGAAGCCTTTTCAATCACCGGCTTCGGCGTTAGCGCGGTGATCTTTTTCCGGATGCCGATGGCGTCGGTGTAATCGGGGTTTTCTTCGAGCAGTTTCTCGTAGTTCCGCCGCGCAAGTTCGGTGTTCCCTGCGGCGATGTATTTCTCGCCGAGAGTCAGGCGGAGACGAATGCGTTGTTGAGGCGTGGCATCAAGCGTCAGCGTGCGTTCGTAAGCAGCTAGAGCGGATGCGGGCTTGCCTTGTGCGACGTAAAGCTCGGCGAGTTTTTCCGTCAACACCGCGCTTTCCTTTGTCGTTGGCGTGTCATCAAGCACGGTGGCAAGCTCCGCTGCGCTCATGCCTTGATTGCGACTGAGATTCGCGAGGCGGATCGTGGACCATTCGAGCGATTTGCTTTTGCTGGCGGCGAGCGATTGATGAAGTTCCTGCACGTTTTTCGCGAACGGACGATAAAGCGGATCGCCCACGACGGTGGTTTGCCAGGAGAGAATTGTCTGCGACGCACAGGCCGCTTCGCCGAACGTGAATCCGAAATACATCCACCGTCCGGCGAACGCGCCGACATCCGGCGTGCCGGTGAGATACGGCTCGTCCACCGTGCCCATCGTGCAGGTGACGCCTTTGGAGAGCAGCGGCCCGACCCAGTTGTGATTCGTGATGCGGACGGACGATGCGCTGAACGAATGTAGATGATACGCGAACGCGCCGGTCATGAATTCCACCTTCGGCAACACGAACGGCCCGCTCACATTCTCGCGGTACCAACCCATGTAGATCGCGATTTGACTCATCGGAAAACTCGCGGGGAACGTATCGCCTCCTTCATCTATGATTGTGTCGTAGCCGACGAGTTGGGCGACTTGCGATGCGTTGCGGATCCAATCGTCGCCGATCTTGTAGTTTGGATCAGCGATGTTGCGGAGATCAAAGTAGGCGCGTCCCCACAAGCCTTCCGCTTCCGCGAGCAACGCTTTCTCCACAAGTCCGCGCGCGATGGCAGGCGTAGGGCCGTCGAGCCGTGCGACGATCAACACGCCATTCGTCGGATGCAACAGGCTCGCGTTAGTCGTGCTGTAAAGCGTGTTCACGAGCGGCCCAGCGAGCGTGTAGCCGGAGTAGGTCAGCGGCAGACACGCGAGTTCGCTGTCCACGGCGGCTTCGTTACGACGCAACTCAGGCCGCATCGTGGCTTCCTCGGCTTCGGTCAGAGTCGTGTCCTTCCGGATTTTCAGCGGCACGCCGTAACAAAGCACTGCGTAACGAATCTTGGACTCGACGACCTTGCGCGTGACGCGAACGCGCGTGCCGTTCGTGCCGGGGGTTTCGCCACGCCCTGTGCGCCAGAGGTTGAGGTCTTCGAGTTTCTTCGCGAGCGGACGTTGGAGGTCGTTGCGAAATTCCTCGCGCGACATCTCCTCGCCGTTCGTCATCTGGAGGCCGATGATCTGTTGCTGCGGCACGTTGCGTTTGCTCGCGTAGAATTCCGCCAGTGCCTTGGATTCCGGCACGCGCGAGTTGTAGATGACCACGACCTCATCGCCGGGAGTTGCCGCGATGGAATTCCCGAGGCTGATCAACACTGTGACGAGTGACAAAAATATCTTCATGCTTTGATAACCGCCGGGAGCGTGTTGCTGGAGTTGTGCGCCGTCAAGAATTCACTGCGTCGCGGGAGCAAGTTGGCGTGCTATACCGATTGTTGAAAATCGTTTCCGTAAACGAAACCCACCCCAGCCCCTCCAAGGAGGGGAGCAACACAGGACGCGCTCGCAAAAAAGTCCCCCTCCTGGGAGGGGCTAGGGGCACTGCCGTTGAATTAAGGAAGGCGATGCCGATGAACGAATTTGGATTTAAGCCAAAACTCATAAACTCAAAAGGAAACCGGAGACTTCGCGTTTTTATGAGTTTCTGAGTTTCGGCTAATTCAATGGCAGTGGGGCTAGGGGTGGGTTGCTTTCAGCCGGAAATTCTTTTTGGCAACCTTATCCGACTTTGTTCAGATCCGGTATCGGGTGGATCGTGTCGGCGATCTGGCGGGCGACGGCGCGGATGGTTTTGTCATCGGGATAATTTGGATCGGCGATGAGTGCCTTCGCGCGGGCAACTTCATCTGCACGGACATCGGGTGTGGTCGCGAGTTGTTGAGCGAGTTTGTTCGTGGCGACGAAGTCTGGAGTATTGGCGTCGCTCGGGCGCGCGGCTTGTTTGGCTTCGGTTGAGCGAGACGTGCTGACGGGGACTTCGTTGTTTGAATTTACTTTCATGCGACTCTATCCGTGTTCGTTTCCTGCGACGATAACAGCATCCGCAGATCGAGTTGAGGATTTTTCAACAAAACTATTGCGTCATTCGGGGCAGGGGCGTAAAACAGTTTTCGTCGGTAAATCGTGGGAAAAGTAGGGAAGAAACAGCCAAATCGCACAACGTCTAATCTCGGTTCCTCACCAATTAGTTGTGCGGTCGGCGGGCGTAGCCACAATATCGTGTGGTTTTCGCTTTACAGGTCACAACCAGTTTGGTTTCGTACAACTCACATACATTATGTATCTCAAGAATCT
>JANNAO010000521.1:0-8142 GCA_031384405.1 Verrucomicrobiota bacterium
CTCATGTTGGCCATCTGCAAGCCCCAGCCGAATTGGATGCCGAGGAAGCCGAAGCTCATGTTCCAGATTTGCCAGAAGGACAGACGGGGTTTGTTCATGTGAGTTACCAGATTGGTTGCGCGAAGAGTGAGCCGATTTTTCCGGCGTGATGCAATGTTGAAAACCAACCCTGCGCCCGCACATTCATGCGGAGCAAGAGCTGTGGGGCACGACGTGAGGAGTGCTTGGCCGAGACATGACGCTCGCCTCGTTACCTCGTCGCCTACAAAGAAAAAGGCCGTTGCGATGTCGCAACGGCCTTGAAAAAAATGCTGGGGATTAACGACGACGCATACGGCCAATCACGAGGGATGCACCGATGCCGAGGAGCGCGAGGGATGTCGGCTCAGGGACAGCGGGAATCGTGTAGGTCACATACTGGCTACCAGAATTGTAGTAGTTACCCCAGTCGGCGATGGACTGCGCGGGATTTCCGAGCGCATCAATCGCGCCGGTGCCGTCGCCGCTACTGGTATAGACATCGAAGCAGAACGTGCTGCCGGGCGCGAGACCGAGGCCAGCAAATTTGAACTGGATCGTCACTGAGCTGCTGTTCTTGGTGGTGGAAATCATATCGGGATTGGCGCCATAGGTTGCACTTTGGAGTGACCAAGCTGCGCCAGTCCAGTTGCGGACTTCGCCACCATTGCCACCATCTACCCATGTGCCAGCCCAGTAATCCATGCCGCTGCTCATGCCGATGGGACGATTCCAGCCATTTCCAGCAGGATCGCCACCCACAGTCGTGTCCATACCGATGATGTATTTACCCCAATCCGCAGCAACAGGATCGCCAGTGAGATTGATCTTGAAGACCAAATCTGTGGCGGTGTTGTTCACTTCCACCGAGGAGATGTCGAGGATACCACCGAAGATTGTTTCCCCTGTCGAATCGTTGTAAGTGACCGCTTGAGCATTGAGCGCAAGCACGGCCATGACGCTGGCTGTGATGAGTTTTGAATAGATTTTCATACTGCTTAACTGGTTGTTTGTGTTTCTGAAACTGGTCAAGCACGACACTATCAGAGTGGAAAAATGCGTCCACCCGCACAAACATGCGGTGACGGTTGGGGCGGACTTAACGACCCACCAGTAGTCATCAAATACACGGTGGCAAAACCAGTTCCGTCACTCATCCCCAGAGTCCGCGCCTGTGTAACGCCACTTCTTCCGCGCGGATTTTTTGCGCTTGTCCGTTTCGCTCGCGCCGCGTCCGAAGGGTTGGTGATAAAGCCGCGTCTGATCGAGGCTCGCCAGTTCCTGTCGCAGCTTGGCAAAGTTGTTGAACCGCTCTTGCGAAAGAGTTCCCTTCACCAATGCCAGTTTCACCGCGCAATCTTTCTCCTGCGTATGGCTGCATTCGCGGAAGCGGCATTGCACCGCGAGTTGTTCGATGTCAGGAAATGCCTCGTGGATACCCTCGCCCGCCACCCACAGTTGAAACTCCCTCATGCCCGGCGTGTCTATCACCAGCCCGCCATTGGGCAGGACGATCAGTTCGCGCCACGTCGTTGTGTGGCGACCTTTGCTGTCCACGTCGCGCACTTCGAGAGTCGGTTGGATGGCTTCGCCGTAGAGTTTGTTGACGAGTGTGGATTTGCCGACGCCGGATTTGCCGATGAACGTCACGGTGCTGGTGGGCGTGATGTATCCCAGCAACAGCTTGAGAGCCTTGCGCGTCTTCGCGCTCACGGCCACGACCGGTGCACCGCCCGCGCTTTGTTGGGTAGCGGCCACATACGCGTCGAGATCGGAGCAAAGATCGGTTTTGTTCAACACGATGACGGGGCGCGCGCCTCCTTCGAGAACCATGGCGAGAAATCGTTCGAGCAACCGCGCGTTGAAGGTCTCGTCCAGCGCGAGGACGATGAATGCGACATCAATGTTGGTGACGAGAATCTGCTCCTCGGTTTCGCGCCCCGGAAGTTTGCGGCACAACTTGGTTCTCCTCGGCAGCACGCCATGGATCACAGCCTTGGCATCGCCGGGCGTGTGTTTGAATGCGACCCAATCCCCGACCTTCGGCAACGCAGCGTCGCCTCCTGAATCGTGAAATAGTTTGCCCGCGATGCGTGCGAGCAATTCTCCCGTCTCCGCGAAGAGGACGTAATGATGTTTATCCTGCACCGCGACGCGCCCCGCACTCATGCCGCGCTCGCGAAACGGGGCGAAGTCTGCGGCGCGCGATTCATCCCAACCCAGCTTGCTGATGGCGAATGTGGGGTCGCTCATGGCAAAGGCCGACAAAGCAATCTGGTGACGTAGATTTGAATCATGCGAACAGGTAAAGCAAACCAGTCCGCGCACGACTTGGCAAGCGGGCTGTCCAGAACGGGTGTGACTGGAACTGCCGCTCAGTAGCGGCGACCATCCTTGGTTGCCGTAGAGGGCGTGCATCCCTGCCGCCCGGAATTCGCGTTGTTGAATCGTCACGCATTCTGTTTTACCAACGGTTCACGTCAATCCATGCCTTTCCGCCGGGCTGTCCCGAATGCTTTCGGGGTACGGCAGGCAAGGATGCTCTTGCCGCTACAATCAAACGGCACTTCCAGTCACACCCGCCCACATCAAGAGTTTCAAACTTTTGGCTTTAGACACGCCCTCTGAAGTTTTAGGCTTCGCCGAAATGAAACGTATCACTCTCGCGGCAATCATCGCGGTCATCGCCTTCACCCAGACTCATCTCTTTGCGGAAACTTTCCGCATCGCCACTTACAACGTCGAAAATTATCTCGATCAACCCACTGAAACGCGCAAGAACGTCAAATCTCCCGAAGCCAAAGCCAAGGTGCGCGAAGTCATCCTCGCCATGAAGCCCGATGTGATCGCCTTCGAGGAGATGGGATCTCTCAGCGCGTTGCTCGAACTGCGCGATTCGCTCAAAGCCGCTGGCCTCGATCTCCCGCACCACGAACACATCACCGGTTACGACACCAACATCCACGTCGCTGTGTTGAGCAAGTTTCCCATTGTCGCCCGCCGCCCGCGCACCAATGAAAATTTCCTGCTGAACGGACGCCGCTTTCAAGTCAGTCGCGGTTTCACCGACGTGGACATCAAGGTGAACGATCACTACCAATTCACGCTGCTCGGCGCGCATCTCAAGTCCCGCCGCCCCATCCCCAACGCCGATGAAGGCGAACTCCGCCTCGAAGAAGCCAAAGCCCTCCGCGCCATTGTGGACAAACATCTCGCAGACAAACCCGACGCCAACCTCATTGTCCTCGGCGATCTCAACGACACCTACAACACCAAAGCCATCAAAGAAATCGTCGGTCGCGGCAAAACCAAACTCACGGACACACGCCCCGCCGAGAAGGGCAACGGCGACAACCTGCCGAATCCTGCGAACCCGAATTATTCCCCGCGCAACGAAACCTGGACGCACTATTACGGCGTGGAAGATTCCTATTCACGCATTGACTACGTGCTGCTCAGTCCCGGCATGGCGCGCGAATGGAACAAAGACCAGACGCACATCCCTGTGATCGCGAACTGGGGGCAAGGGTCAGATCATCGCCCGCTCGTCGCCACGTTCGAGGCCGTGAACAAGTGAACAGACACAGCACCGACCTGGATTTATGAGCGAAACCAAAGACACACCGTTCAAAGGCACGATGGGAAGTTTCATTTTCCTGAGCCGCTGGTTGCAAGCACCTCTCTACTTCGGGCTGATCGTGGCTCAAGGCGTTTATGTTTATCGCTTCTTTCTGGAGTTGTGGCACCTCGTCGGATTCGCGCTGTTCAATTATCTGCCGCCCGCCTCCATTCCCAAGCAAGTCACAGATCCGGAAATGATCGTCATGCTCAGTGTACTCGGACTGATTGACGTGGTGATGATCGCCAACCTGCTCATCATGGTCATTGTCGGCGGATACGAGACGTTCGTCTCTCGTCTGAACCTCAAGGGCCATCCCGATCAGCCGGAGTGGCTCTCGCATGTCAATGCAGGCGTTCTCAAGGTCAAGCTCGCCACCGCGCTCATCGGGATTTCCTCCATTCACCTGCTCAAGACGTTCATCAATGCCACGAATCTAAAAAATAATGAGATACTCTGGCAGGTCATCATCCACATGACCTTCGTGCTGTCTGCGATTGCATTGGCGTGGATTGACCGGCTGACATACCGCGCACCAAGCGAAGCCCACTGAACTGTATTCAATTCCTCATTCGCGTTTTTTCCCCAACACCCTCGGCCCGACCCATCGGGTGTTGTATCTCTTGATCCACTCGTCGTTGATCGTTTCCGGACGGATCACTTGATCGTAATTCTGATCGTCCATGCCGCGATAGGGCAACGGCTCAACGCGCCAGCCTTGGCCGACGTGGAAGTCCGCGTCCTTATCCCAGCCGACGACGTGAAGGAAAAAGCTGCGCACGAATCCAGCGGGCTTCGGCGGGAGCTTATGCGCGCGGAATGACAACGCCAGTTCGTCGCCACCGTTGAGCAACGCAAGCGCGTCATCGCTTTTCTGGATCAACTCGTTCACCTCGCCGTAACGCGTACACCAACCGGACGGCGTGCGACGCCACGGAGCGGCGGATCGGAGTCGGGTGTAGTCCGGCGAGAGCGGCAGAAAGTCGGGAAGGTTTTTGAATTCACTGAATCCGCGCCAACGCAGATCCGTGCGGTCTGCCGTGAGTTGGAATTGTTTGTTCTGCGCGGCGGAAACTTTTTCACAGATCATCGCTGAGTCCCAATGAATCTCGAAGGCGGTCGTGAGCCGGAGGCGGAGGTTAGTGGATAGTTGATGGTGGATAGTTGATAGGGACTTCTCCAAGTCAACGAGGATGGTCTTGGTCTTGCCGCAAGGCGCGCCGACATCCACATCCAGTTTTTTCCATGAACCATCAGGCAACTCCGCTTCCAACGTCGGAAACGGGAACGGCAGTTCCGCGTCGAGGGATGCGCCGATGTTCGCCATGCCGCCGCCGAAACGCAGCCAGCCGTTGAGCGCGAGGACCAGCGGACGATCCGTTTGGAGCGCGCCGAAATCCATCGTCACGGAATACGGCTCTGCCAGACCGCGCAGTTGGGCTTCGCGCAAGCGCACAGGCGAAACCATTTGCTGATCCGTTTTGGTGAGCGCGGCAGTCACATCGAGGCCGTCGCTGCGTGTCGCTTTGTTCACCCCTGCCACCCGACGCAGCGTCCAGAGTTCATGCGGCGGGAATGGTTTGCTCGGATGCAATTTGCTCGTCGGCAAGACCACTGTGTCAGCGGGATGATCCACGACGACGAGCGAGGCTTCATCGAGATAAAGTACTTCGCGCAGTTCTTCGGTGAGCCGGATTTCATACACGCCGTCCCGTGGCTTGAAGTTTTCCTCGCCGCCGAGCGCGAGCAATTCCTCCGGGTCGGCTTCGATGTAACGCGTCTTACTCACGGGTAAACCCAGCGGCGCGGCGCCGAGGATGTCGGTGACGAATCTGAACTGTTCACCGTCCCAGACATAGAGGTAAGGGCACGAGCCGGACGGGAGCGTCAATTCATCCAGTGTCAGAACATTTGTCTGCATCGTCACATCCACGAGCGAACTCGCAAGATCGAACCAGCGGACTTTGATCGCATCCAGCTTGTCACGTTTGCCGACGCCGATCTCCAACGGGAGTTGTTGCAGCGTGCGGATGGTGCGCCAGTTGCCCGCCGCCACTTCGACGCGGACCCCGAGCGCGCTGGCGTTCGAGCGATTGCCGACAAGGTGAAGTTTCAATTGCCGGTTCGCGTTGCCGCCGTCGTTGCGGCGGAATTGCAGGCCGTTGCTCATGCTCAAAACCAAATCTGTGTCGCCGTCCGCATCAAAGTCTGCGACGACGGCTGAATCCACTGACGACATTTTGTCCAACCCAAGCGCGGCGGTGACGTCGTTGAATCCCGTTGAACCCTGATTACGCCAGACGCGCAAGCCGTTGCCGTAGGCGATCACATCCAGCCAGCCGTCGTTGTCGTAGTCGTTCAGCAATATCGCTTTCGCCCGCAACCCTTGGAGCGGTAGTTTCAGTCCGGGTTTGTTGCCTGCGAACACGATCCCCAATTCTGTTTCACCCGCCACCACGAAGTCAGCCCGCAGATCATTGTTCAGATCGCCGGTCGCGAGGACAGCACCGGCGGGCCATGTGTTGGATGAGATTGTGGAGGCAAATTCTCCCGCGCGTTGTTTGGCGAAGAAGCGCGGCGGCCTTCCTGTTTGAGCGACAAAAATTCCCGGCACATCGTCATTGTCCCAATCCTCCACGGCCACCTGCTCTGCACCAGCCAGCACCGAAGGCAAACCAGAATCCGCGGTCTTGTCCTGAAAAAAGGAATTGCCGAGATTGCGATAAAGCCGCAGTCCGCCGCCTCCGGGCAGCACGGTGAGCAGATCGAGTTTGCCGGTGAAATCCAGATCCGCCAACACGCCGTCGCGACCTTGCAACGCTTTCAATCCCGTCATCGCACTCACCTCGCGAACGCTGCCGTTCGTGCCGATCTTGAAAACGTGTGAAGCGGATTCCCCGATCACGACGATATCCTCCGCGCGGTCATTGTTAAGATCACCGACAAGTGCGCGCCGATAATTTCCACCCGGTTTTCCCGGCAACGGTTCACCCATCGCCTCAAATCGCCCACCGACATTGTTCAGCAAACGGAAATCCTTTTCCCCTTCGCAAACGAAGAGGCTATTCCGCCCGTCATGATTGAAATCCACGACCGCCATCGGCCCGTGAAATGCCGACGCCGACGCAAACGCGCTGGCAGTTGCATCCGCGAACCGCACCGGAACGCCGTTTGGCTCGGGCTGATCCAGCGTGAAGACGGTGCGCGGCGCCGTGTGTTTGGATTTCTCGAACGTGGCCGGACTCGTCGGGACGCCGGCAAGTTTCGCCTGCACCTGCTGATGCTTCTGCATCTCCTGCGCGGCGTCCGCGCTCCGACCCACGCGCTCGTAAAGACGACTCAACTGATAGTGAACGGAGGGATGTTGCGGCTCGAACTTCACCACGGCCTCGAACTGCGCGATGCCAGCCTCGTTCTGACCCAGTTTCTCATGCGCCAGACCGAGTTGGAAATTCAGCGCGGTGACGGCGGGATCAATGTGCTGCGATTGCTGAAGCGCCTTCACTGCGGGTTCGGGTTGGTTCAACCGCAGAAACGCGCAGCCCATCACGTAATACGCCGCTGCGCTGTTGTCATCGAGAGCCAGCGCGTGTTGGCAGTGCGCGACGGCGTTCGACGCATCACCGGCAAGCAGGCAGGCGTTGGCGAGATTCAACCGCGCATCGAGACTTTCCGGGGCGAGAGTCGTCGCTTGAATGTAAGCAGCGATGGCGTTGGTGAGATCACCGCCTTCAAGAAAACCGTTGCCGCGAGTCATCCACTGCGTGAAGGAGTCGGTGCTTTGTTGTGCGCCATCCTTCTTCGAGCAAGCCGGGACGAGCGCGAGCAGGAAACAGATCGCGGCGGTGGAAACGAGCCAAGTGATTCGGATTCGCATGACGCGGAAAATTAACGGAATGCAATCGTTTGCCAAAGGGATTTTCCGACGTAGATGACGACTCAACTCACGGCAATTGCAAGCGGAAGAAGCGGCTGTCGTTCGTGGTGGAAAGATTCAGCAGCAGATTTCCAGCGTTCGTGGTGAACGGGCTGGTGATCTGTGTCCACGTTGTCGGCGGGGCGAGATTTGTCGTGCTCCAGACGGAGAACGGCGCAGCCCACGTCGGCCATTGCAGGGTAATCGTGCCGGGGGCGTTGCTTAACGCGAGTGACGGCAATACGTAGCTGGCAGTGTAGGTCGTGGTGTTCGTCGGCACGCTGATGTTGTGCGTCTGCGCGCCGCCGTGCGACCAAACCACGAAGTTGTAATTACTCCCGGAAAGATTCTGCGGCGATGGTGCGCTGAGGGTCCTCGTCATCCCGACCACGCGGACAGCAGATGTCGGCGTGGTCATGCTCTCGCCATCGAGATTCAACATCAGTCCCGGCGGTACGGTCGCGAGGTTCAACGTGCTGAGGCGTGGCAACACGTCCACGAACGTTGACTGCTGGTTTCCATTCGTGTCGGTGGCCGTCAGATTCAGCCGATAATAAACATTGGTGGTAGCCGGGCCGGTTGTGGGAAT
>JANNAO010000566.1:0-13684 GCA_031384405.1 Verrucomicrobiota bacterium
GGGGAGAGGGACGGGGTGAGGGGCGTTTCGCAAAGCTGGAGCTATCAACTTTCATTTTGCGTTACACTAAACCTTTGCCCGCAAGCGGGCAGTGTGTTCGAGGATTTCAGTCTGACCGTGCAATCCGGGCGAAATGCTGTCCTTGGGCGTGGACTGGCCGAACAACTCGCGGATGAATTTCCCCAGCGTCTCATTCGTGGGGCCGTAACCGCCGTGATAGATGTAATACTCCAGCTCGTACATCAACTCGTCAGCGGTGTTGAACCGTTTGGAAAGATCGCGCGTGAGGCAGCGTTGCAGAATGATGTTCAACTTTTCATCCACGCGCGAATCGAGCGTGCGAAAATCCGGGATGACTTGCTTGAGGATGCGCTGACGCGATTCCTCCGCCGTCGGGCCTTTGAAGATGTTGTGACCGAGGATCAAATTCCCCAGTACGACACCGGCAGAAAAAATATCCGAACGCTTGTCCGTGATCTGGAAGTCCGCCTGTTCGGGACTCATATAATCCGCCTTGCCCGCCACCACTTCGCCTTCCTGATCCGTGAGGAAGCCGCGCGCCTTGGCAATGCCGAAGTCCGTCAGCTTCACGTCGCCCTCGAACGCGATCATGATGTTCTTGAAGCTCACGTCGCGATGCACGATGCCGAGAGTTTTGCCATCCGCCCCAGCCTTGTTATGCGCGTACGCCAGCCCGCGAGCGATGCGGCTGGTGATGAACACCGCGAGTTCCAGCGGCAGTTGCTTGCGTTTCTCGCCGAGTTGTTGGGCGAACTGTTCCAGGTTCACGCCACGGATGAGTTCCATAGCGATGAAGCACACACCGTTGGCCTCGCCGAGATGGTAGGTCTGAACGATGTTGGTATGGATCAAGTCGGCCACGAGCTTCGCCTCGCCGATGAAGTTCTCGATGAACATCTTTTGGCTGGCGTAGTTCGCGCGAATGACTTTGATGGCGACGCGCTTGACGAAGTTGCGCGCGCCGCGTTGTTCCGCTTCATAAACGACGCCCATGCCGCCTTCAAAAATTTTGCGGACAACGTCGTATCTGAAATCGCTTTGGATGGTGAAGAGTGCCACGCGCCGATGTTGGGAAAACTCGCCGCCAAGTCAAGTGCGCGAGTCCCGGAAGAAAAGATTTTCCGGCTCGCCAAGTAGTTCGAATTATCCGAACATCCGCTCCCTTTGGGAAATCTGAACATGCAATTCACCGGTACTTACACAGCCATTGTGACGCCCTTCAAGAAGGGCAAAGTTGACGAAGCCGCTCTCGAACGACTCATCAAGTCGCAGATCAAGGGCGGCGTGGACGGCATCGTGCCCGTCGGCACCACGGGCGAATCCGCCACGCTGGATTATGACGAACACATCCGCGTGATCGAGATGTCTGTGCAGCTCGCCGCTGGAAAAATCAAAGTCATGGCGGGCACGGGCGGCAACTCCACCAAGGAAGCCATCTTCCTCACGCAGGAAGCGGAGAAGGTCGGCGCGGACGCGTCACTGCAAGTCGCGCCTTACTACAACAAGCCGACGCAGGAAGGTCTGTTCCAACACTTTCACGCCATCGCTTGCTCGACGCATCTGCCCATCATTCTTTACAGTATCCCCGGACGTTGCGGCATCGAGATCGGCGTGGATACGGTGAATCGTCTCGCGCATGACAGTCCGAACTTCGTCGGCATCAAGGAAGCGGGCGGCAATCCTGATCGCGTCAGCCAGTTGCGCGCGACGCTCGGTCACAAGTTCACGATCTTGAGCGGTGATGATTCTCTCACGCTGCCGTTCATGGCCGTCGGCGCGCATGGCGTGGTGAGCGTGGCGTCGAACGTCATTCCGCATGAAGTCGTGCGCATGGTTCGCGCATTCTCATCCGGCAACGCTTCGCTCGCCCTTAAATTGCACGAGAAGTTTTACCCGTTGTTCAAAGACTTGTTCATTGAATCAAATCCCAGCCCTGCGAAAGCGGCGTTGGCGATGATGGGCATGATGGACGACGAACTGCGTTTGCCGATGGTGCCGATCAGCAGCGCGAGTCGGGAGAAGCTGAAGAAGACGATGAAAGCGGTGGGCATTCTGTAATGACGAATGTCTAAAACCGAATGACGAAAGAAGCACGAATGACAAAATCCGAATTAACAATCCTAGTGGCAACGCTCGACCATTCGAGCTTCGTCATTCTTTCGTCATTCGAGCTTCGTCATTCGTCATTCCAACACGTATGACCCGAATCATCATCAACGGTTCAAAAGGTCGCATGGGACAAGCATTGCTCTCGTGCGCTGAACGGATGCCTGAAGTCGAGATCGTCGGCGCGGTGGATCAAGGCGACGACCTGGCCGCATTGTTGCCGAAGGCGGATGTGGTCATCGAATTCAGTTTCCACAGCGTGACGTTAGGCGTGGCGGAATTTTGCGCGAAGCACGGCAAGGCTTTGGTCATCGGCACGACCGGTCATCCGGCGGAAGAGAAGGCGAAGATCGTCGCGCTCGGAAAAACAATCCCGCTGGTGATGGCGACGAATTTTTCCACGGGCGTGAACACGCTGTTCTGGCTGACGCGCAAAGCGGCGGAGATTCTCGGCCCGGCGTTCGATCTTGAAGTCCTGGAGATGCACCATCGTTTGAAGAAAGATGCTCCGAGCGGCACGGCGACGACGTTGCTGGAAATCCTTGGCGATGTCCGCAAGGTGCAGTTAGAAGAAGCATTGCGGCACGGACGCAAAGGCATCACCGGCGAACGTACGAGCGGCGAGATCGGCATCCACGCGATCCGTGGCGGTGACGTGGTGGGCGATCACACGGTCATCTTCGCCAACAACGGCGAGCGCGTGGAGTTGACGCACAAAGCGTCGAGTCGCGAGACGTTCGCGAACGGCGCGTTGCGCGCGGCGCAATGGGTCGTGAAGCAGAAGCCTGCCGTCTATGACATGCAGGACGTGCTGGGGTTGAAGTGATTTTCAAATCGGAGGCTGTGTGATAAATAAACAGCAGTTCGACACGGACGGCTTCCTGATTGTTCGAGACTTGTTTCCGAAAGATACGTGCGCCGCTCTGGCCCTTGAATTGACCGCGCTTCTCGAACAGGAGCAGCGGATCAATCCCAAAGCACGCGGCGGATTGAGAAACATTCTTCGCAACAGCCCGCTCGCTGTATCGGTGGCTTCTTCGGATAAAATTCTCTCAGTCGTCAGTGCCTTGATCGGCAGCGTGGCGTTTCCGGTTCGTGCGATACTCTTCAACAAGACTGGTGGCGCAAATTGGGGCGTGCCGTGGCATCAAGACCTCGCCATCGCTGTGGCGGAGCGGAGAGACACGGAAGGATTTGGCCCGTGGTCGGTGAAAGAGGGCATCGTGCATGTGCAACCGCCGGTTCACATTCTTGCCAGCATGATCACCGTCCGGCTGCACTTGGATGATTGCGATGCGGACAACGGAGCGTTGCGCGTGTTGCCCGGTTCGCACTTGAGCGGTGAGTTAAGCTCCGAAGATATTGCCGCACGGGCATCCAAGTCGCCGGGCGTTATGTGCGAGGTTTCCACGGGTGGCGCGTTGGCAATGAGGCCGCTTTTGCTGCACGCTTCGTCACCTGCAAAGAATCCTTCGCATCGGCGGGTGTTTCATATAGAGTATGCGGCAACCGAGTTGCCCAATGGGTTGAAATGGTCGGAGCGCAGCTTGAGAAGTCCGGTCCGAAAAGAATAATTATGATCCAAAGCCCCAGAACCAGTCCGCGCAGCGAATTCATGCAGCAGGAAAACTTGCGCGTCCAACAGTCTCCCACGCTCAAGGAAAAATTTCCCAAGCTCAAGATGTTGACTGTGGAACTCAGCCATTACGATCCCACCGGCGTCTCTCGCAGCAGTCAGGTGAAGCAGACCGTGAACGTGGCGTTCGCCAAGTCCGTGTTCCGCGTGGCGTGTCACAATCAGGAATGTGTGCGTGGAGATTTTGATCTGAGTCCGAAGCTCGCCGCTGCCGTGGCGAAAAAGAAGCCGAGCATCGTCGGTGAAATGTGCTGCCAGGGCTGGCGCAATCGCGCGACGATTGATGTCGAGCCGTGCCACAACATTCTTCGCTACAAGTTGACGTTGGGGTACTGACCTCAGTTGCACGGGAGAAACGCAGAGGCGCAGAGAACGCGGAGAAACGCAAAGCTCATTGGTTTTTCATCTAGCTTTGTTTTACAATTTAGTAGTCACGCCTCTGCGGCTCTTTGCGTTCTCTGCGCCTCTGCGTTTTTTTTCCATCCCAAAATCCATTCGAGTTTCTTTCCCGCCTTCGCTACGGTTTCGATCATGGAAACGAAACCTAACTTCTCCCCGATTGATCCCCGCGTCCGCATCGGCCATGTGCATCTGAAGGTGGCCGACCTGGAGCGCGCGTTGAAATTCTACTGCGGCGTGCTGGGCTTCGAGTTGATGCAACGCTTCGGATCACAGGCCGCGTTCATTTCTGCGGGCGGTTATCATCACCACATCGGATTGAACACATGGGAGAGCAAGGGAGGTTCACCACCGCTGCCGGGCACGACAGGGTTGTATCACGTCGCCATTTTGTATCCGACGCGGGCATTGCTGGCGGACGCGTTGAGACGATTGGTTGCCGCAGACATCGAACTCGACGGCGCAGCGGATCACGGCGTGAGCGAGGCTCTCTATCTGCGTGACCCTGATGGCAATGGCGTGGAACTTTACTGGGATCGTCCGCAAAGCGATTGGCCGCATACGTCGGGCGGAGAGCTTGCGATGTTCACACGCGCGTTGGATTTGAATGGGTTGATGACTGCCAAGGAATGAGGTCTAGGTTCGGCATCATCCAAAGATTTTGCGCAATTTCTTCTGGCGGAAATCAAAGATGGTTTCCACATCGCGCCGCACGAAGAGTCTTTCGATGATGCGCCCGCCCAACACTGCATAACGAACGGAGTCGCGGCAGAGCGTGCCGCCGTCACACGCCTCAAACGTGTGTTCGTGAATCCACTGGCGATACGGCCCGCGCCGTTGTTCGTCCACAAAACGGAAGGGTGGTTGCCACACCGTGATCTCGCTGCGCCAACGCAACGGAATTCCCCGCACACGCAGCTTGTAATCAATCAATGTGCCGACACGCATCTCGATGGGTTTCGGCGTGACGATGGAAAAACTCATCCAGTCTGGCGTGATGGCTTCAAGATTTTGCGCGTCGGCAAAGAACGGAAACACTTCTTCCAACGGACGTGGCAGCAGGATTTCGCGTTCGAGTGTGAAGAGGGTCATGGAGTTGATGGGGTGACCGGTTGATGCGTCACGCCGCGATGACGGCTGATGACACGTAGGAAGCGGGCGCGATTGTAACGAAGCGCGAGGATGCAGGGAAAATTGACTGCCAGCGCGACGGTGGCGTTCACGGCAACGCCCCACCACGGATTCCAGATGCAAAAAACCGGAATGGCCAACAGCGCGAGCCAGTGAACAAGTTCGCCACGCCACGTCTCGCGGAGAAAGCGTTCGAGAAATTCAGGTGAAGCGGTCTGCAAGTTTGCTTTCGCGAAGCCGCCGCGAAACATCCGGGAGGCGTCGGGCAGGCGGTCTTTCCAACGCTTGATGCAGATTGCGCGTTCGTAAAAACGCCCGTCGCGTTCCCAGTTCTTCGTTCGTGCGAAAAAGTTATGCGGGTCAAATCTCTCTACTGCGAGTTGCGTAAAGCCCCACGCCAAGCCGAATTGAATCACCAGCCACGCGATGATGTTCAGCGAAATGACCCACGCGATGGAGAGTTCAATCAGCACTGATCTGCCTCCCTTTCCAAGCTACGGTTTGTTTGTTGCGTGATCGAAGAACTGAGCGCGTGAATACCACGAAATAAAAAATCAGAGGGGCAGGGTAAAGCAGCGCCGCGCTCCAGTGAAACGTGCCGACGCAGCACAGCAACCACGCAACTTGCGCGGCGCACAGCGCGTAAGCTCCGAGCCAAAGTTGAGGTTGCCCGGCGAACGCCAATCCGAGTGGCACGGTCATCAGTCCAATCATCCACGCGATGACGAGCAACAAAATTGGCAGCGGAGTTTGACCTGCGCCGGAGGCAAAACCTTTTGTCCAACCATCCACGAGTTCGCGCCAGCCCTGTGGATACATGCGGAAGGCGAACACGCCGCGCCCGCTCCGACAACGCAACGGCACGTCCCGCGCCCGCAATTGTTCCGCGAGCCAAAAGTTTTCCAAGATACGACCTTTCACCGCCTCGTGTCCGCCGACGCGCTGATAGGCGGCGCGTTCGATGAGCATGAATTGTCCGAGCAAACCGCGCGGCGCGAGGCGGTCGCCGCGCAGAGTGAACGCGCCGGTGCCAGCGAGCATCACGAGGTTGAAGAAGGCGGAGAACTGCTCGTAAAACTTTTGCACGACGTGATGCGGCGCGACGGACAAGACACCGCCGCCTACTTGTTTGAATTCAGCGAGCACGCGTCGCAAGCCTTCCGGCTCGAACCAAGTGTCAGCGTCGAGGAACAAAAACGTCTCACCCGTTGCCGCTTGCGAACCTTGATGACACGCCCAGGTTTTCCCGCGCCAACCGTCTGGCAGCGGCTGCGAGTTGATGACGCGTGCGCTGTGTTGTTGTGCGAGTTCAGCGGTGCGATCAGTGGAAGCGTCATTCACCACGATTACTTCGCGCGGTCGGACGGATTGCGAGGCGAGCGAACGCAGCAGCGTGGGGAGGTTTAGTTCCTCGTTGCGCGCGGGGATGATTATGGAGAGTTGTTCGCCGGTGACGGATTGATCTGATTCACCTCGACCGCAACGACGGATGCGGCCAAGCACAATCCAGCCCGCAAACCAGAGCGCGAGCGTGATGGTGATGAGGATCATGGCTTATCCCACGTGACGATTTTCTTGGCGACGTTCTGGCCACACAACACGACCATCGGCATGCCGCCGCCGGGATTCACTGAGCCGCCTACGAAGAACAGATTCGGGTAAAGCGTGCTCTGCTTCGGCGCTTTGAACGCGAGATTTTTCCAGCGGTCGCTGACGACGCCGTAGATCGAACCTTTGTTGGAGTTGTATTGCGCGCGGATGTCGTGCGGAGTCCAGACGTGCTCGAAGACGATGTGCTTGCGCAAATCTTTCAAGCCCATGCGTTCGAGTTTGTCCAAGATGCGCTCCTTGAGTTTGAGGTAATCTTCGCGGGTCAGCGGATGCGCGTCATCAATGTAAGGAATGTGCGGAAGGATTTTCAGGCAATCGCAACCGGCGGGCGCGACTGTGGGATCAGTCTTGGACGCGGCGACGAGATAGATCGTCGGGTCGTCGGGTAACTCATGCTTCTCGAATACTTTGGCAAAATGTTCCTTCTGGTGTCCGCTGAAGAAAAAATTGTGATGCGCGAGTTGCGGATACTTACAATCGAGGCCCAGCTCCACCACGAGGCCGGAGCAAGTGGGCTCAAGTTTTTTCTCCAGCGACGCAATGAAAGTTTTGTCCTCGCGCAGCAACTTTTCGTAAGCGGGAATCACTTCCATGTTCGACACGACGATGTCGGCGGCGTGGAAAGTTCCGTTTGAGATCAGTCCAGTGACACGTCCTCCTTCGCGACAGACTTCGCTGACTTCAGCGTTGAGATTCACCTTGATGCCGAGTTCTTCCATCAGACGCTTCAACCCAAGTGCGATGTTGTAAAGCCCGCCGTCCACATACCAGAGATCGTAGCGAAACTGGATGGTGGGCATGGCGTTCATAAACGCGGGCGCGCGATACGCGGACGAGCCGACATACTTGATGAAGAAATCAAAGATGTCGCGGAAGTAACGAGTCTTGAGGTGCGACGCCACGCCTTGATGCATCGAACGAAACAGATCGAACTGGAAAAACTTGAACAGCCCGTAGTGCTTGGCAAATCCCTGCCAATTATCCAAGCCTTGCTCGAAATAACCGTCGTTTGTCAGGTCGTAGAGATCAGCGGAGTATTTAAGGAAGCGTTCGATGTTCTCCGGCGGTTCGCCGACCTTGCGCGCTTCGGCGGCCATCTTGTCCGGCTCGGGATATAGATCAAGCGTCACGCCGTCCTCGAAAAAATTCCGCCAGTGCGGTCGCAACGCGCGTATGGAGAAGTAATCGCTCATCTTCTTGCCGCTGCGCTCGAACAACCGCTCGAAGATGTGCGGCAACGTCAGAATAGACGGCCCCAGATCAAACGTGTAGCCGCGCTCCTTGAACACGTTGAGCTTGCCGCCGATCTGCGCATTCTTCTCAAAAATCTCGACGTCGTAGCCTGACTGGCGCAGCGAGATCGCCGCCGACAATCCGCCCAACCCCGCACCGATGACGATGACTTTCTTCCGACTCATGTGTGATTATTTATTTTCCGCGACGCGCGCCAGTCCAGCTTTTGCCAGATGATCGGCAGGATGTTCGGCGAGAGCTTTGCGGAAATATTCCGCAGCTTTCACCTTCTGACCAAGCCGCTCGTAGGTCTGGCCGATGAACGTCAGACAACTGCTGCGTCCCCAGCGCGGTTCGGATGAATCGTTAGCACGCTTTGATTCGGTTTCAAAAAGTTTCTCTGCGGCGAGCAACGTCGCAAGCGTTTCCTGCCAGGCCGCCGGTTTGCTGGCGGTGTGAAATTGGCACATGCCAAACAGGTAACGCACACGCGGATTGTCTGCGCCCAACGCGACCGCCAGATCGCGATGCTTGACGACGCGCGGGCCAAACCACGCGCCGCGCAGAACGCTGTTGCCGATCTTCATTCCGTAAAGCGTGCCGAGCAGTGCGTGACTCTCGGCGTGTTTTTCGTCGAGCTTCACGGCGGTCAACAGTGCTTCAACGGCGGCATCAAGTGCGGCAGCGGCGGCTTCCTTGTTCGTGGAACTGCCCGGAGAATGCTGCAACTGCAACATCCGATGAAACCCGGCGGCGCCGAGCCAGTAGAAGTGAGCGGCGGAAGAGCAATCCGTGTTGGTGGTGCTCTGGCGGAACAATTCCGTGGCGGTGGCGAATCGCGCGCCATCCCATGCCTGGAAAGCGGCAGTAAATTCAACCACGCCTTTTGAGGCGAGTTGGTCGCACGGAGTTTCAGCCCGCGCACCGAGCACGGTGAGCCAACCGAGAATGACAAGGAAACGAATCATCACTTGACGTAGTATTAGGTGGCGACAGAGACTTTTCCAATCTGAATATGGATTTCAACGCCGCTGTTCAACGTCAAAGAGACTTTTTTCGCTCCGGCCAGACGCGGCCATTGGAGTTCCGTGCGGCTCAATTAAAAAAACTTTCCGCCGCGCTTGATGCGAACGAGAAGGCGATCTTCGCCGCTGTTTTTGCCGATCTGCGCAAATCGCCTGACCAAGCGTACGCCTCTGAGATAGGTCTGGTTCAAGCCGAAATTCGTTGCGCGCTAAAAAACTTGAAGCGTTGGGCATCGCCAAAACGTAGCTCGACTCCGCTGCTGGTCAGCCCGGCGCGCGGACGGGTTCAACCCGGACCGTTCGGCGTGTGTCTGATCTTCAGCGCGTGGAATTATCCCGTCCAACTCCTGCTCGCGCCACTGGTCAGCGCGATTGCCGCCGGGAATTGTTGCGTGTTGAAACCTTCCGAACTCGCGCCAAAAACCGCCGAAGTCATGGCGATGTTGATCAAACAAACGTTCGCTGAGGACTACATCTGCGTCGTGAACGGTGCTGTTGATGTGGCTGAAAATTTGTTGCGCGAGCGGTTCGACAAAATCTTTTTCACCGGCAGCACGAATGCCGGGCGCGCCGTGATGAAGGCTGCGGCGAATCATCTCACGCCCGTCACGTTAGAACTCGGAGGCAAATGTCCCGCCGTCGTCTGCTCCGATGCAACTGTGGAACTCGCCGCGAAGCGCATCGCGTGGGGAAAGTTTCTCAACGCCGGGCAGACCTGTGTGGCGCCGGATTTTGTTCTCGTGCAACGCGGCCTTCGCGACGCGTTTCTCAGAGCTATCCAGACATCGGTCCTTCTTTTCTATGGCGAAGACGCCAGCAAAAGCCCGGATTACGGTCGCATCGTGAATCGCAGGCATTTTGACCGCGTGATGAAGTTTCTCGTTGAGGGAAAAGTTTTCATCGGTGGCAAATGCGATCCAGACAACTTGTTTATCTCGCCGACAGTGCTAACGGATTTACCAGACGACTGTGCCGCGATGACCGAAGAAATCTTTGGGCCGGTGTTGCCCGTGGTCGAGTTTGACCATCTGGACGATGCCATTCGCATCCTGAAAGATCGCCCCGCGCCGCTTGCGCTTTATCTGTTCACAAACGACAAGACTACGGAACAAACGCTTCTGGAAAACATCCCTTCGGGCGGCGTGTGCATCAACGATGTCATCTCACACATGGTTGGAACAGGTCTTCCATTCGGCGGGGTTGGCGCGAGCGGCATGGGAGCGTATCACGGTAGAACTGGTTTCGATTCCTTCAGTCATCATCGAACGATCGTCCGCAAGGCGACGTGGCTCGATCTGCCGTTTCGTTATCCGCCAAAAAAAATCGAGTTGGACGCGCTCAAACGCGCGATGCGATTCATGCTTCGCGGCTGAAGGCGGCTAATCATTGTAATTTCTGAGTGAAACCGCATGAAGATGAGTTTTGATTTTCAATCCACTCTGAATAACATCTGTGACAAGTGCCTAACTCAAACAACATTCAAAAAACGATCAACATCGTCGGTGCAGGCCCTGGAGGGCTGACGGCTGGAATGCTGTTAGCCGCGCGTGGATTCAAAGTCACCATCTTCGAGAAAGGCGAACGTGTTGGCGGAAGAAACGCAGCGATCATCCGCAACGGTTACAAGTTCGACACTGGGCCGACGTTTCTGATGATGAAATTCATCCTTGATGAAGTTTTTGAAGAGTCGGGCAGACATATTGATGATTATCTCAAGTGCCAGAAACTCGAGCCGATGTATCGCCTTCAGTTCGACGACATCCGCATGGAGCCGACGACGGATCGCGAGGCGATGCTTCAACAGATTGAGACACATTTTCCGGGCAATTCGGGCGGCTTCGACAAATTCATGAAAGTGGAGGCCGACCGTTTCAAGGCGATGTATCCCTGCCTCCAGAAAGATTACGCCTCGATCAAACGATATTTTTCAGCCGACCTCATCAAGGCGTTGCCCAAACTTTCAATGGGACGTTCGATCTTCGATGTACTCGGAGATTATTTCCAACAGGACAAACTCAAACTGTCATTCACTTTCCAATCCAAATACCTCGGAATGTCCGCATGGGACTGTCCCGGACTGTTTGCGATTCTGCCTTACGTGGAACACGCTTTCGGCGTCTATCACACCCAGGGCGGCTTGAGCGAGATTTCGGAGGCGATGGCGAAAGTCTGCCGTGAACACGGCGGTGACATCCGACTCGGCACGCCGGTCAAACAACTCATCCTCCAAGACGGCGCAGTCAAAGGAGTTGAACTTGAGAACGGCGAAAAAGTATTCGCGGATGAAACCGTTTTGAATGCAGACTTCGGTTACGCGATGAAACATCTCGTGCCGGCTGGGGCGTCCAAGAAATACACGCCCGAGAAAGTGGATGCCCGCGAGTATTCCTGTTCGACGTTCATGTTGCATCTCGGACTCGACAAGATTTACGACCTGCCGCACCACACCATTTTCTTCGCATCGGAATACAAGAAGAACATTGACGACATCTTCAAAAACAAAGTCCTGTCTGACGAACTTTCCTTTTACATCCGCAACGCCAGCGTGACTGATCCGACGCTCGCTCCACCGGGGCATTCCTCGCTTTACGTTCTTGTCCCAGTACCGAATTGCACCGCTGACATTGACTGGGCGAAAGAAAAAGCCTCCCTGCGCGAGCGAACCCTTCAAGCGATGGAGACCGTCGGCGGCATGAAAGACATCCGTCAACACATCCGCGAAGAAATCATCTACACGCCGGACACATGGCGTGATTCCAACATCCAATTCGGCGCCACGTTCAATTTGGCGCACACGCTCAAGCAGATGTTGTATTTCCGTCCGCGCAACAAGTTCGAGGAATTTGAGAACTGCTACCTCGTCGGTGGCGGCACGCATCCGGGCAGCGGATTGCCGACGATCTATGAATCCGGGCGCATCGCGGCGAACCTCATCGCGCGCAGGCACGGCGTGGAGTTTGTTTCCAAGAATAAAGAAGTGTGAGTCGCGATCATGGCTGCTAAACCGCTCGCGCAAACTCCGGCAACCCCGGCGAGCATCCTGTGGGTGCGGCTGGATTTCCGGCTCACGGACAACCCCGCACTTGTGGCGGCATTGAAACGCGGCGGGCCGATCATTCCCCTGTTCATCTGGTCGCCTGACGAGGAAGGCGAATGGTCGCCGGGGGGTTCGACGAAATGGTGGCTTCATCAAACACTGCGCGCGTTCGATGCGAGCCTGCGCGAACTCGGCTCACGCTTGATCGTGCGGCGCGGCAATGCGATGGAAGCCTTGCGCGCCGTCATTGAAGACACTGGCGCGAGCGCGGTCTTTTGGAATCGGCGCTACGAGCCTGCGATCATTGCCCGCGACAAGCACATCAAGGAATCGCTCAAGGCTGACGGAATCATTGCCGAAAGTTTCAACGCCGCGCTGCTACATGAACCGTGGACGATCCAGAACAAGAGCGGCAAACCATTCCAAGTCTTCACGCCGTTCTGGAAACATTGCCTCACCAAACCCGATCCTGACGAGCCGTTGCCCGCGCCAAAGACGATTCCTGCGCCCGCTCAATTTCCCAAGTCGCTCACGATTGACGAACTCGCGCTTGAACCTCGCATCAACTGGGCTGGTGGATTGAAGACGGCGTGGCAACCTGGTGAAGCTGGCGCGCGTGTGATGTTGAAACATTTTGTCGCAGACACCTTCGAGAACTATTCCGAGACGCGCAATCGTCCTGACAAGGTCGGCACATCGCGTCTCTCACCGCATCTGCATTTCGGCGAGATCAGCCCGCGACAAATCTGGCATGCTGTAGCCGACGATATGAGGAGGCGGAAATTAGATGCGAAAACCGACCGACTCCTTACGTCGTCGGCTACGGGAGATTGGCGTGGCTCACAATTTCTTGCCGAGATCGGATGGCGCGAGTTCGCCCATCATCTCTTGTTTCACTTTCCACACACGCCGACCGAGCCACTGCGACCTGACTTCAAAAAGTTTCCCTGGCGCAAGGATGCTGGCTGGCTCAAGGCTTGGCAGAAGGGACTCACCGGTTATCCCATCGTAGATGCCGGAATGCGCGAGTTGTGGGCGACTGGCTGGATGCACAATCGCGTGCGGATGATCGTGGCGAGTTTTCTCGTGAAAGATTTGCTGCTGACGTGGCAGGACGGCGCGCGTTGGTTTTGGGAGACGTTGGTGGACGCCGATCTCGCACAGAACACCCTCGGCTGGCAATGGACTGCGGGCTGTGGGGCTGATGCCGCGCCGTATTTCCGGGTGTTCAATCCGACGAGTCAGGGAGAAAAGTTTGATCCGCGTGGCGACTATGTCCGCCGCTGGTGCCCTGAACTTGCGAAACTTTCTGACGCATGGATTCATCAGCCGCACAAAGCTCCACCGGAAGTTTTACGCGCGGCGGGCATTCGATTGGGCGAAACTTATCCCGAACCCATCGTGAGCCACGCCATCGCCCGCGAAGTCGCGCTTGAAGCGTTCGCGAAGATCAAACGGGGTGGCTGAGATTGCCGCTCACGAGAT
>JANNAO010000050.1:0-21731 GCA_031384405.1 Verrucomicrobiota bacterium
CATCTGTTCCGGCTTTGCCAGCTTGCGAACGCAAAACCAATTGCACCGCAGGATGTGCGATCCGCCTCTCCGCAGTGATGGCGTGATATTGCACTCGGCATTTCGGCGCCTGACCGATGATCTGGAATCCATAGTGCGCCACGGCATCATTCGTAGCGATGCTTGGCACGGCGATGAATCCCCGTCCTTCAGCAGCCATTACCTTCATCAACGCTAGGTCTTCAAATTCCGCCACAACACGCGGCTGAACTTTTTGTTCGCGAAACCAATTCTCCAATGCGCGGCGCAACGTGGTGTTGTCTGAAGGCAACAACGCCGGAGCTTCGTGCAACGATTTTGGAAAACCGCGTTTCAACTTCGACGCGAGTTTTGGCTCGGCACAAAAAGTTGTTGCCGTTTCCTGCAACCGATGATTGAACACCTTGAAATTGACGCTGCTCGATGCTGGTTCATCGGACAGAACCAAATCGAGCCGATGCGCCACAAGTTGCGCGAGCAAATCTTCCATCTTCCCCTCGCGACAGATCACATGGATCGGGTGCGACATCGCGAAAACAGGTTTGAGGATTTCGTTTGTGACCAGCTTTGGGAACGAGTCAGCCACGCCCACGTAGAACCGGAGCGTCTTCTCGCTAGGTCGCTGTTTCACCGCGTTCATCAATTCGCGGCCCATCGCAAAGATTTCATCCGCGTAACCGAACACCAACTGCCCCGTGTCTGTGAGCCGGTTGTTGCGACCCTCGCGACGAAACAGCTTGTCTCCGAGCGCGTTTTCCAATTCGCGCACTTGTTCTGAAATCGAAGGTTGTGAGACATGAAGTTTTTTGGCAGCAGCCGCCAGACTGCCTTCCTTGGCCACCGTCCAGAAATAACGCAAGTGATGATAGTTCAGCCATTCCATACGCCCTGAGTTTGCTTAGGAATAACCTTATCGTCCATTCGGAAAGCCGTATTAGTGCGGCCAGTTGAGTGCTTCTACTGTCTCCCCGTCAACGCCGCCGGTGTGTTGGCTCAAGTGAGCGATCCGTCGGCACGAACAACAAAACGAAAGCAACGTTATGATCTGGATTCTTTTTATCGGCACGATGGCACTCTCGCTCCTCGCGGCGTGGCATGTGAAATCAGTTTATCGGCGTCACAACCAAGGCAGCGTCCGCTCCGGCATGACGGGCGCAGAAGTCGCCGCAGAGATTCTCCGTCGCAAACAGATTTACGATGTGGAGATCACGGTGGGTGAAGGCGTTTTGGGCGACCACTATGATCCGATGCACAAGCGGCTCGTGCTGTCGCCGGATAATTATCATGGTCGCACGCCTGCTGCGCTGGGTGTTTCGGCGCATGAATGTGGTCACGCCATCCAACACGCGATTGCTTACAAACCGCTGAGTTGGCGCATGGCGTCGGTGGGAATCACAACGAAAGCAAACTACGTCGTGATGCTTTTGCCGATGCTCGGCTTGATGACGGGACTGATCCAACCGCTCACGGGCGCCATCATCATGGCGGTGGCTTGGGGTGTCATCATGATGTTCAACCTCGTGACGTTGCCTGTGGAATTCGATGCGTCTCGCCGCGCCAAAGCGGTGTTGGCTGATTTCCGATTCATCCAAGCTGGCGATGAAGCCAATGCTGTGAAGAAAGTTCTCGATGCCGCTGCGTTGACGTATGTCGCCGCGTTCGTGACATCCCTTGCGTATTTCCTGTGGCATCTGTTGCCGCTCTTGACGGGCGGCAATCGGTCACGCGAATGACGGTTCACCATCAACAAACAAAACAATGACAACGACCATGAGATTAAATGTGCAACACATGAACATCCGCTCGCTCGATACGTTGGATTCGTGGGTGGAAAAACAAATCTTCGCCCTCGGCCGCGCCCGGCAAATTGACGAAGCGAACATCCGCCTCGTCCGTCTCGAAGACGCCAGCCCCGCGTATCAAGTCAACGTCCACCTCGTCACACCCGGGCCGGATGTTTATGCCGAGACGCGAGATCACACCTTGCGCGCCGCGTTCGCGAAGGCCATGGCGCAATTGAAAGAGCAGATCACCGATCGTGCGGCCAAGCGGCTGCAACGGCTCAAAGGCAACCTGAAATCGCGGCGCGGCGGCTGACGCCACGGCTTAACCGGAATATCAACCATTAACTCGTCCACTTATGAAAACACAAAGCACAACAAGTCAACTTCTCAACTTCCCACGCGCGGCATTGACTGCCGGAGTGTCTTTCGCAAAGAGAGCACCAGCGCGGGCCGTGCAGATAACGCATTGCGTCGTCAGTCCGGCGACTTCGGCGCAGATAGAGAACGCTTACTCAAAGTCATTGCGAGTGATGCGGGAAATCCGCGCACGAGCCACGGCGACGTTCCGCAGTTCTGCGCCCGGACCTGATCGTGTGCCGGATTCGGTCTATCCACCCATCTTGAGCCGTCTATGAAAACCAAAGCAAAATCCATATTCAAATCACTGGCAGACCTGCCGTCGGAAACCATGGCAGCCGTTAAGTCAGTTTCAAACAGTGCTGCGGAAATGTCGCAACAACTCTTCGGTTCGCAGATGCAGGCAGCGAGGATTCGATCGGATCAATCCCGCCAAGACCAAGGCGAACGAAAAGACCGATGGCTGAATTCTGAAAATGATTCTCGCTACTGGCGGCGCGGCGGTTTGAACGAATGAAATCCCGAACGTTCAGACGCGTGAACAAAACATCTCTAAGAACTAAATTCATGAAATCAACTAAACGACAGCCCAAGAAACGGGATATCGAGAAAAACTATCCGCTCCCTGAATTCGTCGCCAAGCTGCGCCGACTCGCCGACGCGCTGGAAGCGGGCAAGCCATTCACGATTGAAGTGGCAGGCGAACGCTTGCGCATTCCCGCTGGCTCGCATTTCAACATCGAGCACGAACGCGAAGGCGGTCAGGAGGAATTGGAGTTCCAATTGAAATGGCAACGAGAGGCTCGACCCGCCCGCCGCGCCAAGTCCGAGAGCGGTGTTTGAAGACACGCTATCCGCAATGCCCACGCACAGCACCGACACGAAACGTTAAACCGAAATGACACCCACTGAACAAGAATCCATTCTCACGCTCTCGCTGATGGCGGCGTTCGCCGACGGCGACAAGCACGATGCCGAGCGCGCCGAACTCAAGCGCATCGCCGAGAGCCTTCCACACGCCGACGTGCAGCCATCGGCACTTTATCAGCGGGTGTTGCTGAAGCAGATCACTCCCGCGCAGGCCGCCGCGTCGCTCCAGTCGCCCAAACTGCGCCAACTGGCTTACGAGATGGCTGTCTGCGTCTGTGACGCAGATGGCGCGCAGACGGATGCGGAAAAGATTTTCCTCAGCGGGTTGCGCCGCGAATTGAAGCTGGAGGAGAAGTCGGCCAAAGCGGTGGATCGTGCCGCTGAAGCACTCGCCGTTGAGCCGTTGGCGGACACTGCTTTGCCTCCCGTGATTAGCGAACCATCCGCCGCCGACGCTCAAGTGGATAAGATGGTATTGAACTACGCCATCTTGAACGGTGCGCTGGAGATGTTGCCCGAATCACTCGCTACAATGGCGATTGTGCCGTTGCAGATGAAGATGGTTTATCGCGTGGGCAAGAGCTACGGACACGAACTTGGTCGCAGTCACATCAAGGAGCTTCTGGCGGCAGCAGGCGTGGGGCTGACCTCGCAGGTGCTGGAAGGTTACGCGCGCAAGTTGCTGGGCGGTTTGCTCGGAAAGGTAGGCGGCAGCTTGGCCAGAAAAGTTGGCAATCAAGCTGCCAGTTCCGTGATGTCCTTCGCCACGACGTGGGCTTTGGGCAAACTGGCGCAACAATATTACTCTGGTGGTCGCAAGCTTTCGGCCATTGAACTGCGTTCGACGTTTGGCTCGCTCATAGAAAAAGCACGCTCCATGCACTCGCGCTACGCGGCAGACATTCAACAGAAAGCCGGATCGGTGAACGTCAGTCAATTGCTACCGCTCATCCGCGGGAAATAAACTGCTAGGCAATCAATCACAACGAATCAGGAATACACTTTATGGAAACAACAGGAACACTCTGGCTCTGGGTAGGCTTCAACGTCTTTGTCCTCGCGATGCTCGCGCTGGACCTTGGCGTGTTTCATCGCAAGGCGCACATCGTAACCTTGAAAGAATCGCTGACGTGGACGGTGGTGTGGATCTGTCTGGCGTTGGTCTTCAACGCGGGCGTGTGGCACTACTACGGTTCGCAAAAGGCGTTGGAGTTTTTCACCGGTTACGTCATCGAGAAATCGTTGAGCGTGGACAATGTGTTCGTCTTCGCGCTGTTGTTCTCGTACTTCGCCGTGCCGCAGTTGTATCAGCACAAGGTTCTTTTCTGGGGCATTCTTGGCGCGCTCGTCATGCGCGCGATCATGATCGCGCTCGGTGCTGCGCTCATCACGAAGTTCGCGTGGATCATCTATGTCTTCGGTGGATTCCTGATTCTCACCGGCATCAAGATGATTGTGAAGCGCGAGGAGGAAATTCATCCCGAGAACAATCCCGTGGTGAAGTGGTTCAAGAAACTCATGCCCGTGACGCCGGAATATCGCGGCGACAAGTTCTTCATCCGCGAGAAGGGAATCTTGATGGCCACGCCGCTGTTCGTGGTGTTGCTGCTCGTGGAAATTTCCGACCTGATCTTCGCGGTGGATTCCATTCCGGCGATCTTCGCGGTCACGAAAGACCCGTTCATCGTTTATACGTCGAACGTATTCGCAATACTTGGATTGCGCTCGCTCTACTTCGCTCTGGCGGGCGTGATGGACAAATTCCATTACCTCAAGATCGGTCTCGGCGTGGTGCTGACGTTCGTGGGTATGAAGATGATTCTCGCGCACACTGCGTGGAAAATTGACACCATGCTTTCGCTTGTCATCATCGTGTTGATCCTCGCGACAAGTGTTGTGTGGTCACTCGTCAAGCCAAAGAAGCCGACGGTCAAACCCGTAGCACCACACCCGTCTCCGTTGGCTTGAACCCATCACAATGACAATTTTGCTGATTGAGATCGCCGTCATCTTCGCGCTGTTCATTGCGAACGGATTGTTCGCGATGACGGAGATGGCGGTGGTCTCATCACGAAAAGGAAGATTGCAACTCATGGCCGAGCGCGGCAACTCCGGCGCACTCGCTGCACTGGCTCTCGCGGAATCTCCGAACCGCTTCCTGCCAACAGTCCAGACAGGAATCACGCTGGTCGGACTGTTGGCGGGAGCATTTGGTGGCGCGACGCTCGCCGAGCATTTTTCAAACTGGCTGGAAGATTATGACTCGGTGGCAGCATACGCCGATGCGATCAGCGTCGGAACGGTCGTCATTGCCCTGACGTTTCTTTCTCTCGTCATCGGTGAACTTGTTCCCAAGCGCCTCGCGCTTGCGAACCCGGAAGGCATCGCCAGTTTCATGGCGCGTCCGATGAATCTGTTGAGTCAGATAACTCGTCCCGCCATCTGGGTGCTCGAACATTCCACCAACTTTGTTCTATGGTTGATTCGCGCCAAACCGCGCAGCAAGGACGGCGTGTCCGAAGATGAAGTGAAACTGCTCATGCGGGAAGGCTCTCGCTCCGGCGTGTTCCATCCGGCTGAACCGCGCATGGTGGAATCCGTTCTCGCGTTTGATCAACGTCCTGTCGCTGACATCATGACGCCGCGCGGCAAGACCATTTTCTTGCGGCGCGATGAAAAACCCGAAACGCTCTGGCACAAGATCGTCGTGTCCGGTCATTCGAGTTACCCGGTCTATGACGGCAATCGCGACACTGTGGTCGGCATCGTTTCTGTGAAATCCATCTACGCGAACGCGGCTGTCGGTGTTCCGCCCGTCGTCGGCAATCTCATGGTCGAGCCGATGCTCGTCCCCGCCTCGCAGACGATTGCGAACCTGCTCGAATCCTTCAAACGCTCCGGCAAACACACGGCCGTGATCGTAGATCCAAAAAATATTTTCCTCGGCCTTGTGACGCTCGTGGATGTTCTTGAAGCCATCGTGGGTGAGATGCCAACGCTGGAAGAAAGATTGCAACCCGAAGCGCGCAAACGCGACGACGGCTCGTGGCTCGTGGATGGACGATTCGATCATCGGAAACTTATGCAACTCCTCGGCAACATCGAAGCAGAGGAATCAAACGGCGCGATGAAACAAACCGTCGCAGGCTTTATCAGTTCGCGTATGCGAAAAGGTGCGTGCGAAGGCGACGTGCTGGGTGGCTCGGACGGCCTGCGCTATGAAGTTTTGGACATGGACGCCGACCGGATAGACAAGGTTCTGGTATCGCGCGAGGAGGCGAAGAAATGATCGAGCGCATCAAAACATTCGTCGCCTCGCGCGGATTCCACCATTTCATTGTGGCGGTCATTGTCGTGGCTGGTGTCGTCGCCGGATTGGAAACCAATCCCGCGCTGATGGAGAAGCACGGAGCATTGTTACACGGATTGGATCGAATCATCCTGGGCATCTTCGTCGTTGAAGCGTTGCTTAAGATTGCCTCCCACTCTCCGAGACCGTGGCGATACTTCGCCGATGGGTGGAACGTGTTCGACTTCCTCATCATCGTCATCTGCCTGCTGCCGGTGGGCGGCCCGTTTGCGGCGGTGCTCCGGCTCGCAAGAGCGTTGCGGTTGTTGCGGCTCGTCAGTGCGCTGCCGCAATTGCAACTTCTTGTCGGCGCATTGCTCAAAAGTCTTAGCGCGATGGGCTACGTGAGCCTGCTGCTCGGATTGCTATTTTACATCTACGCCGTCGCGGGCATTCATCTGTTCGGCGCGACGGATCCGAAAAACTTCGGATCGTTGCCTGCAACTTTTCTGACCCTGTTCCGGTTGGTCACTCTCGATAATTGGGGTGACATGTATTTTGCCCAAGTGGCGCATGTGCCCGCTATCAAAGTGGTGATCTACTTCGTCACGTTCATCGTTTTCGGTACGATGATCATCTTGAACCTTTTCATCGGCATCATCATGAATAGTATGTCCGAGATGCATGCGGAGATCGCGGACCGTGATCGCGCACAGCATGAACGCGAGACCGGCGCAGCCACTTTGGAAGACGAGTTCAAAACCCTCGAAGGCGAATTGAAGGAGTTGCAGACGCGCATGGCGGGTTTGAGGCGCAAGTGGTCCGGCACGCGGGAAACGTGAGGCTGGGCGGAATACGAGAATTAAACGAGTGAAAAAATTCTTTATCGGCCTCATCGGCGGCACAGTCCTGCTGCTCGGCGTCGTCTTGCTTGTTTTGCCCGGACCGGGCTTGCCAATGATGGCGGCCGGGTTGGCGATATTGGCCACAGAGTTTTTCTGGGCGCGTCGCGCACTCCGTAATGCGAAAGGGACAGCCGCCAAAGTCAGGCGGAAATCCGGTCTGAAAGAATGGTTGCGTCGGCGCAGGGAAGCTGCGGTAGCAAAGAACAATCTCAAACAAAGTGATCCGCGTGGGAATTACAACGACAACAACTGACAATGCGCGTCAGGCGACGCGCCTCGGCATCATCGGCGGCGGTCAGCTCGCCAAGATGACCGCTCTCTCGGCGTTGCAACTTGGATGCGATGTCATCGTGCTCGAACGCAAACCCGACAGCCCCGCCGCCCGTCTCGCCACGCATTCGCTCGTCGGCGATTGGAATGATCCTGCCGAATTGCTCAAGCTTGCCGCGCAGGTGGACGTGGTTTCCATCGAGAATGAATTCCTCGACACCGAAGCTCTCGCGAAACTGGAACAAGCAGGTCACAAACTTTTTCCGCGCACCGCCACGCTGCGTTTGATCCAGGACAAATTCATCCAGAAGCAAACGCTCGCCAAAGCCGGACTACCCGTGCCGCCGTTCGCCACCGTCGCAGATCAGAACGAATTGCGACAGCACGCCACCCAGTTCGGCTGGCCGCTCGTGTTGAAGACGCGCCGCAACGGTTACGACGGCAAAGGAAATTTTACCGTGCGTTCTGAAGCCGATATTCCGCGCGCTTGGGAAACGCTTGGCGGTGGACGCAACGCACTTTACGTCGAGGCTTTCTGCCCGTTTGAACGCGAACTCGCCATCATCATCACCCGCAGCGCGGACGGTCGCGTGGCCGAGTATCCCGTTGTCGAAACGGTGCAGCGCGATCACATCTGTCATCTCGTCACCGCGCCCGCGAATGTTTCGCCCGCCATCGCGCGGCGCGCGGCGGAGATTGGGCGTCATGCGATTGAAGCGATTGACGGCATCGGAAGTTTTGGCGTGGAAATGTTTTTGACCGCGAGCGGAGAAGTGTTGGTGAACGAACTTGCGCCGCGCGTCCACAACTCCGGTCATTACACCATCGAAGCGTGTGTCTGTTCGCAGTTCGAGAATCACGCCCGCGCTGTTCTCGGTTGGCCGTTGGGTTCAACGGAGATGATCGCGCCCGCTGCGGTGATGGTGAATCTGCTCGGTGCGGCGAGCGGCCCCGGCGCGCCGCTTGGCTTGGACAAAGCTCTCGCTGTCGCCGGGGCGCACGTCCACATTTACGGCAAAGCCGCGAGCGGCAAGGGACGCAAGATGGGCCATGTGACCGCGCTTGGAAAAACTGCGACCGATGCCGTCGCCACTGCAGAGCGCGCGGCACGGGAAATCATTTTCGGCGGTGCATGAATGATTTGGAAACGAATATGAACTCTTCAAAACTCAAAAAAGCTCCACTCGTCGGTATCATCATGGGCAGCGATTCGGATTGGCCCACGCTTCAAGCAGCGGCGGACATCTGCCGCGAGTTCGGCGTCGCGTGTGAAGTGCGCGTCGTCTCCGCGCATCGCACGCCGGACGACATGGCGCGTTACGCAAAGACCGCAGCGGGGCGTGGATTGCGCGTGATCATCGCGGGGGCAGGCGGGGCGGCGCACTTGCCTGGAATGGTGGCGAGTCACACACCGTTGCCCGTCATCGGCGTGCCGGTGGAAAGCAAAGCGTTGAAGGGAATGGATTCTCTGCTCTCCATCGTGCAGATGCCGGGCGGCGTGCCGGTGGCGTGCGTCGCGATTGGTGGCGGGAAAAACGCCGGCTTGCTCGCCGTGCAGATCCTCGGCGCGAGCGACGGCGCGTTGCGCGAAAAAATGTCCCGCTACAAAACCGATCTGGCTAACGATTCGCGCTCACGCGGCACCAAGCTCGGTAAGACCATCGGCGATTTTTCAAAGCGATGAACTGCCCGTAACGCTTGTCTCAGCGGCGCAAACATCTGACTCGACTCCGTGAAAGCAAGGTTAGTATTAACCTAATCGTTCAATCGGTTAATCGTATTTTTCCGGCGCACGCTCTTTCACTAGTCTGTCCGCGTTAAATGGACCGCAACCGAAACATCAACCACATAAAACAAAAAATGAAAAACAAATACACAAACATCGGAATGAAAACGCTGTCACTGGCAGCAGTCGTCGCAGCACTCGCCATCGTTGGCACGGGCTGTAGCACCATGTGCTCTTCTAAAAAGGATTCTTGCCCGGCCAAAACATCTTGTTCGGCAGGAGCTGAAGCCCAGACAAAAGCGTCTCAAGAGGCGATGACCCCGGCACAAGCACTTGAAAACCTCAAGGCAGGCAATCAGCGTTTCGCTTCGGGACAACCGATGAAGCGCGATCTCACATCACAACGCAAGGCAACCGCCGACGGACAATATCCATTCGCTGTTGTGTTGAGCTGTCTCGATTCCCGCTGCTCAACCGAGCAGGTTTTTGATCAAGGCATCGGCGATGTTTTTAACGCGCGCGTGGCCGGCAACGTATTGAATGACGACATCCTCGGCAGCATGGAGTTCGCGTGCAAAGCCGCCGGAGCGAAATTGATCGCCGTAGTCGGTCACTCCAAATGCGGCGCCATCAAGGGCGCGTGTGCTGATGTCCAGCTTGGCAACCTCACCAGCCTGCTCACCAAGATCAAACCCGCCGTGGAAAAAGTGCCAGCAAAAGACGGCGTCAGCAAAACGGATTATGCGCATGTGGACGCCGTCGCCAAAGAAAACGTCAAACTCGTGCTCAATCAGATCCGCGAGCGCAGCCCCATCCTTGCAGAAATGATCCAGTCCGGCAAAGTCGGCTTGGTCGGCGGGATGTATGACTTCAAGTCGGGCGAAGTCACGTTTCTGGAATAATTAAGTCGTCACACCCAGGGCAAAGTCATGTCAATCTTCGAAGCGATTTCGGCCAATCTCCTTTCGCCCGCTGTATTGTTCTTTGCCTTGGGTCTTATCGCCGCTCTGACGAAGAGCGATCTGAAGTTTCCCGAGCCGCTTTACGTCGCGCTCACCATCTACCTGCTCGTCGCCATCGGCTTCAAAGGCGGCGTCGCCATCGCCGAAGCAGGCATCGCCAAAGTCTGGTTGCCTGCATTGGCGGCGATGGTGTTGGGAGCGTTGATTCCGTTGTGGACTTATCCCGTGCTTAGGTTTGGTGGAAAGTTTTCTGCCGTGGATGCCGCCGCCATCGCCGCTCACTATGGCTCGGTCAGCGCGGTGACATTCATCGCAGCGACAAATTATCTCAAAGCCATCAACCAGCCTTACGAGAACTACGCCACCGCATTTCTCGCCGTGATGGAATCCCCTGCGATCCTCGTCGGCGTGGTGCTCGGCAAACTCGGCACGCGCGCCAGCGCCGGCCCGGATTTCAGTTCGATGAAGACCGCAATACACGAAGCGTTGTTTGGTCGTAGCATCTTCCTGCTCGTCGGCGCGCTCCTCGTCGGCTGGCTCTGCGGCAAACCCGGCATGGAAAAAGTCGAGTCGTTCTTCGTGACGCCGTTTCAAGGCGTGCTCGCTTTGTTCCTCTTGGAAATGGGAATGGTTGCGGGGCGGCGCTTGGGCGATCTGAAAAAAGTCGGCCCGTTCCTGCTCGCATTTGGAATCGTGATGCCGCTGATTCATGGCGCGATCGGCGTGTGGCTGGGCAAAGTTGCCGGACTCGAACTCGGCGGCGCGACCTTGATGGGCGTGTTGGCTGCGAGCGCGAGTTACATCGCCGCTCCAGCCGCCATCCGCATGTCACTGCCAGACGCGAACCCGGCGTTTTATCTCACGTCGTCTTTGGCGGTCACTTTTCCGTTCAACATCGCTCTCGGCATCCCGATTTACTACGAGATCGCCCTTTGGTTTTATCACTGACCCATCAATCTATTTTCAAGATGAAAACGCATCCGATGAAACTCGTCACGATTGTTTGCGAAGCCTACGCGCAAGACGCCGTCACCAAACTTCTGCACGAAGTCGGCGCGCACGGTTGGACGCTTTTTTCAGTGGAAGGAGACGGCTCGCAAGGCAAACGTCCGGCGGACATCCGCGAGTTCGCCAACATCCAGATCGAAGCCGTGGTGCAACCTGAAGTTTCTGAAAGATTATTGGAACGCCTCGCCAAAGATTTCTTCCCGCGCTACGCGATGATCGCGTTTGAATCCGACGTGCGAGTGCTGCGACGGGAGAAGTTTTAGCAACCCGCAAGGCTGAGTCAATTGATGAGAGGCAGAGACTCTTTCTTCATCACCGTTTCATTCAAACTCCCGCGACGGTAGCCCTGTAAATCCACGGTGACATGCGCGTAACCGAGTTTCTTGATCGCCTCTGTCACTCGCGCAGCGACACCGTCCGCCAGCAACTTCGGCAACTCCGCCGGGCCGACTTCGATGCGAGCGAGGTGAGTCTTAGGTCTAAGGTCTGAAGTCTCAAGTCCGCCGAGTGCGCCGCCGCCCGCCGGTTCGGTGACATTAGACTTGAGACTTGAGACTTGAGACTGCCCGCCGAGTTCGTGATGCCTCACGCGCACGTCGTAAAAACCGAGATCGCGCAGAACATATTCTGCTTCCTCGATCATGCGGAGTTTTTCCGGCGACACGACTTCGCCGGTCGGGATGCGCGAACTCAGGCAGGCCATCTGCGGTTTGTCCGCCGTGGGCAAACCCATCTGCGCGGAGAGTTCGCGGATTTCGGCTTTGGTCAAACCGACCTCTTTCATCGGTGCGCGGACTTGAAATTCGGAAGCCGCCTTTGCGCCCGGACGAAAATCTCCGATGTCGCTCGCGTTCTCGCCGTAGCAGACGACCGCGAAGTTTTCCGCTTTAGCCAGCGGCGTGAGTTCATCGAACAACTCGTGTTTGCAGAAATAACAACGGTTCAGCGGATTCGCGAGGTAGCTGGGGTTGTTGAACTCGGCGGTCTTGACGACGCGCACGGAAAAGTTGAACTGCACGCCGAGTTGCAACGCTTCCGCAAGTTCGCGGCGCGGCAGGCTGGCGGAATCCGCGATGACCGCGAGCGACTTCTCGCCAAGCACGCCGTGAGCGACGTGCGCGAGGAAAACGGAATCCACGCCGCCCGAATAGGCAACGATGCACGAACCGTAGGAGCGCAATGCTGCGCGAAGCTTCTCAAGTTTATCCGCAACCACGCCTCAAGTTGGCAGTCGCGCAAAAATTTGTCGAGCAAGACCACGAGCTAAGGAAGCACGGATTAAACTGGGAGGGTTTTCTCTTCCGCAGATTCCGCAGATTTTCGCAGATGTTTCCGGCTTCCCATCTGCGTATATCCGCGCCATCTGCGGATAAATCAGCGTTTCCCTAAACGTGACCGATTCGCGACGGAGCAAAGGGAGTTTTGCGCTGCTGCGTCAGTCTAGTTTTGCATCCAGCTTGTCGAGGACGCGATCCAAGTCGGCACGAAGCGCGAGCAACCCACTTAACTCCGCCGTAGATTTGCTGAATTGCGCGGCATCGGTCGTAGAAAAAATCTTTCGCACCACTTCCCCCTCACTGCCGCGCCGCTCGGTTTCGTCCAACAACTCTAGGATGTCGCGCCCGACCAAGGCTCGTGGCGCAGCAGGGAAATGTGGCGCGCTGCCGATTCGCATCGCGCTCACCGCGAGGTCAACGAAGCGTGCGGCGTCGTTGGCTTGAGCGGCTTTGTTCAACTCCACGCGTTCACGACGCAGGGCGCGGCGTGCGCGTTTGCGGACGAGGACTTCGGGATGCGCTTCGTAAAAGCGTCGTCGCCGATCCCACAACCAAAGCCCGATGAAGCCGAACAGCGGCACGAGTTGTCCCCACAGAAATCCGTTGTTCAATTGCAGCGGCGACAAACTCGCCGCCCGTCCCGGTGTTGTCGCGAGTCCGCTCAATTTGAGTTTGGTTTCATCCGTCGTCGCCGCTGCGGCCTGAGCGATTTGCTGCGCTTCAGCCGTTGCCGCACCCGCGAGAACTGTGATCGGCATCGCTTGAATCGTCAGGTCCACATACTTTTTCTGCGCCGGATCAAAGTAGCTGAACAGAATCGCGGGCGTCGTCGTCATGGAGTTTGTCAGCGGGATGAGCGTGTAGGAAAAAGTTTGCGCGGTGGCGATTTCGGCGGTTGTTGCCGTCATCATGAGTCCGCCTTCGGGCAATGGAGGCAACACTTGCCAGTTCGTCACAGCAGGCGGCGGCGGAGCGAGCAAGCGTTTGATTTCGCCGTCGGTGCGGAAGGTCACGCGCAGTTTCACGACATCGCCGACACGCACGCGGTTCGTCGAGAGTTGCGGCGGATCAAGAGTGAATTGTCCGATCGCGCCGTTGAAGCCGGGCAACTCGCCAGAGCGCGGCAGGGGTTCAATGTTCAGCCGCACTGGATCGGAATCGAGCAGCTTGTATTGCGCCGGGCCACCTTGGATGACGGCATTGCCGCTGATGATGATGCCGCCGGAGAATTGATTTCCCGCCGTGAACGCTTGCGCTGTCACATCAATCCGCCCGGCGACGAGCGGCGTAAGCGTGGATTCGTAAATGTAAGTCGGCCCGGTACGCCCGTTGAATTCCATCTGCTGGATGCGTTGCCGCACGGCGGATTGATCGAGAAGAATTCCGTCGCCGTTGAGTTGAACCTGTTGCAACGCCTGCATGAAGTTGTTCAACGTCGCGGGCATCAGCACGCGCACCTTCACGGGTTGACCGCAATAAACATTCGTCTCCGCAAGCTCCACAAAAAGCCGCGCGGGACGCAGCGCAGGATTGCTCGCGTTAGTTGACACGACCAAACGCGCGGCGGGCACTGTGATGTTGCGCCCATAAACTTTCACTTTGAACTCCGGGATCGTGAACTCGCCCGGCGCATTCGCGAGGACGTGATGATTGATGCTGGTCGTCGGCTTCAACGCCGCGCCCGCTGGCTGCAACATCTGGCCGCGCGCACTTTGCTTGAGCGTCAACTCGCCCGGCGCATAGATGTCGTCCGGCCATTTGATCGAATCGCTGATGGCATTGATCGTGACACGATAAGTGGATTTCTCGCCGACGCCGACTACTGGCGGATCAAACACAGCGACGACCTCGACATTGGTGCTGACCTCGATGGACGGCTGCGTGAGCATCAACTGCATCAAAGGATCGGGCTGCGGCGCGGGTGACTGGGCGATAGTCTGCGCTGGCAACAAAGATAAAAAAGCACCAAGCACCAACATCCAAGCTCCAGAGAAATTCCAAGCACCAAACTTCAATCCAAACGCGCCGCTGCCGTTTGAAGTTTGGAGCTTCTCTGGATGTTGGATGTTGGATGTTGGATGTTTTCCCATCACGTCGTTCACCAGTCCCTCCCTTTCTTGTCCTTCGGCTTCTTCTCCTCGCCCTGACCCATCGGCAATTGTTTATTCCCTCCAAGCTTGAACGCATCCAAAATCCAGCCCGCTTCATCGCGCGACAACGCCCGACGCTCCTCGCCTTCGCGACCCTTGCCTTCCTGCTGACCTTCGCGCGGGCCGTTGGGTTTGTCCTCTTCGTCTTCGTCTTCATCGCCCGCGTCACCCGGCGGAGCGTCCGGTGCAGGAATCTTGCCGCGCATCTGTTTCATCATCTCGCCGATCTCACTCCTCTGCTGCCCCATCATCTGCGCGAGCTGCGCCATCTTCTGGAGTTTATCAATCAACTTCGCGATCTCCTTTTCGATGATCTCGATGTTGCGCTTGGCGTCCGCATCATTGGGGTTCAACTCCAGCGCACTCTTGAAATCCCCGAGCGCACGCTGCCACTTGAGCAGTGCCGCCCCGTACGATTCCATCGCGCGCCGCACTAAATCCTTCGTCTCGCGCAACTCCTTCCGCGCACCGCGACCGTTCAAGTAAGCCTCGATGAGTTTGTTGAGATCATCACCCGCCAACGCCTCCGCACCACCGCGCAACGCGGCATCGCCACGACCCAATGCGTTCTCAGCGCGCCGCGAAGCCGCATTCGCATCGGGTGATTTCTTCAACTCCTCTGCGCCCTGCGCGTAGCGGACATGACCGAGATTGTGCAACGTCTGCGGCTGAAGCCGTTCATCCTGCTGGTTGAGCGCAGTTTGAAAAAATGCCTCCGCCTCACGCAACTTGCCATCGGCCAGGCGGCGTGTGCCTGCGTTGAAAAACTCGCGCGTGTTCGTGGGCGCGAGTTCGGGAATGGAGTTTGTATGGGTCGCATGAGTCTCATAGTTACCATTTGTCCCATCCGCCGCGCCCGCCGAATTCAAAATTAAAAAAACAAAATTAAAAACCAGACACGCAGCCGCGCGCCTCCCCCATTTTGAATTTTGAATTTTTAATTTCGAATTCATTTCTTTCGTGTTCCCACCAACGACTCCACCACCAGCAACACCAGCACCGTCGCCACAAAAAAATGAAACCGATCCACGCCGAACCGCTGCGACGGTGCCGCGCCGGAAAAGGAATTCTTCGATTCCACCGCGAGCCGCACCTTGGCCAAACCCTCGCCCAGCGCGCCGAGAGGTTCGTAGTTGCCTTTGGTCGCCTGAGCGATGGCGCGGAGCGTTGGCTCGTCCAGATGACTGCGCACCACTTCACCCTTCGAGTCGCGCACGAGTTCCTGCTGACCTTGATCGTTCGTCACGCGAATTTCTCCGCCCGCTTCCGTGCCCACGCCCACGGTGAACACCACCACGCCTTTTTCCGCCAGAGTCTTCGCGATCTTCACGCCGCCCTTTTCCAAATCCTCGCCATCCGTGATCAGCACGATCACTTTCTTGCGATCCATTTTCTCGATGGCGCGAAACGATTCATCCAGCGCGCGACCCACATCCGTGCCGGGAACAACAATGGATTTTTCGTCCATCGCCAGCAACGCATCTTCAAACGCACCGTGATCGAACGTCAGCGGGCACAGCAGAAACGCCTGGCCCGCGAACGCCACAAGCCCGACGCGACCGTTCGTGTGGCGTCGCACAAAATCCTGCACCGCCATCTTCGCGCGTTGAAGACGGTTCGGCGAAACGTCCGCCGCCAACATGCTCCGCGAGCAATCCATCGCGAACACGATGTCCTCGCTCAGATTCTGGCTCGCAATCTCGCGAGTTCCCCATTGCGGTCGCGCCAGTGCAAGGCCGATTCCCGCCACCGCCAGCACGAGCAAAACATTTTTGACCGCGCGTCGCACCGGACTGTGCGACTTCGTCAGGTTCGCTAGAAAATCCGGCGACGCGATCTGCGCCAGTTGTCGCCGCCGCGCCCGCGCCGCATAAATTTGCAACGCAATCAAGAGCAGCGGCCCTAGGGCTGCGAGCCAGAGCCAGCGCGGTTCGGCAAAATGTGGCGCGGAGAAATTCATAAGGGCATTGAGGATTGCCGATTGCCGATTGCCGATTGGATTTGTAGTGCGCGCGCAAAACTGCGGCGGGAAAGTGATTCCCCAATCGGCAATCGGCAATCAGCAATCGGCAATTTCATGGAATCCTCCTCAGCCTTGTGTTCGCCAGCAACAATTCGAGCGCGAACAATCCCGCCGCCGTCAGCAGCGGCCATTGGAAAAGCGGCGTGTGGATCGTGAACCGCCGCAGCTTCACCTCCGTTTTCTCCAGACGATCAATGTCGTCGTAGATGCTCTGCAACTCGCGTCGGTTCGTGGCGCGATACGACCGCGCCCCCGACAGGTTCGACATTTTTCTCAGCACGGAATAATTCGCCGGTTGCAACACGAGCGTCGGTTGCACGTTGCCCTGCGGATCGAGAACCAGTTTGCCCGTTGCCGGATCAAACGCAGGCAGCTTGCACGGTTCTTCCACGCCGATGCCGATGGTATAAACTTTCGCACCGAGCGCAGCAGCAAGTTGAGCGGCGGGCACGGGATCAATCTCGCCTTTGTTGTTGTCACCATCGGTCAGCAGAATGATGAGGCGACTCTTGCTGTCATGAGAATTTTTCAAACGCTTCGCAGCGGAAGCCGTCGCATCGCCGATGGCCGTGCCGAGTTCGCGCAACATGCCGATGTGCATCCGGCGCAGATTTTCCGCGAGCCAGTCGTGATTCAACGTCAGCGGACTCGCCAGATACGGCACAGCGGAAAACACAACAAGGCCGATGCGATCACTCTCACGTTTGCGGATGAAATCCTCCAGCACGCTCGATGCGATGTCGTAACGCGTCACGCGTTCGCCGGGTGGACTCATGTCCAGCGCCATCATGCTCCACGACAAATCCAGCGCGAGCATGATGTCCACACCGCTGGCCTGCGTCTCCGTGCGATCGTTCGCAAAGCGTGGTCCAGCGAGCGCCACGATGCACAACGCCACCGACAACAATCGCAGAAACAAAAGCAATCGTCCCGCCGCCGCCTTTGCCGTCGCACCCGCCGCCCGCGCGATGTCCGCGCTGGAAAACGTGAGCGCGGAATGTTTGCCCACGCGCCCGCGCAGGAACGCATACACCGGCAGCAACGCCAGCAGCGCAAGCACCCACGGGTATTGAAACTCGAAGTTGCTGTTCATGCGGGTTTGACCAACTGCCGCAGTTCCGCGCGGCGACGCTCGCCTTGTTCAACAAGTTCAATCGCGCGCGCGCAGACTGAAGATTGAACTCCAGCGAGTGGCGAAAACTTCTGCTCGTCACACGCCCGGAGGAATTCACTGACGCGCGCGGCGAGTTCACCGCCGATTTTTTCACTGCTGGCAACAGCGCGATTGAATTCTGTCGTCGTCATTTCACCCGGCGGCAATTCAAACGCCACGGCGATGTAATGTTTCAACACCTGAGACACACGACTGATGGTTTTGCCGTCGGCGTTCGGCACGTTGAGCAGTTCCAGTTCGTTGCGCGTCTGGATTTCAATCGGCACGGGCACGGGCGGCTTTGGTTGCAACAGCCACCAGATCGCCGCTCCGATCAGCAGCAAACCCATCGCGCCCAGCACCACGATCAACACGCCATGTTGCTCCCAAAGCGATGGAGGAATTTCGTGCAACGCCGGTCGCAGCGGCGGAACGTCGTTCGGGGATTGAGCGCACAGCACCAATGGCAGGCAAATCATCAGGCCGATCAGATTTCGGATTTCGGATTTCGGATTTCGGATTTTCACCCCCGCCTCCTTCCGCGCCGCAACTCGAAGAAACTCTGCAACGTCTGCGCGAACGATTGTTCCGCGCTCAATCGCAACGTATCCACTCCGGCGTGTTGCAACGCGCGATCCAACGCCGCCAGCCGCTCGGTATTCGTGCGGGAAAACTCCTCGCGCACTGCCGTCCGATTCGTATCCAATTCCAGCAACTCGCCCGTCTCTGCGTCCTCGATGGTCAACAACCCGGCTTGTGGCAACGCGCTTTCCAGCGGGTCGTGCAGGTGAACACAGATTAAATCATGGCGCGCGTTGGTGAGGCCGATTTCTTGGATAGCGTCGCGACCTCCCAATCGTCCTCGTCCTCGTTCTCGTCCTTCGTCCTCGATTTTGTTTCCAAGGAGATTCGAGGACGAGGACGAGAACGACGACGAAGGACGATGGGATGATTCGCCAAAACTATGCAAAAAATCCGTCAGCAGAAATACCATCGAGCGGCGCGGGAGAACGTGATTCAAGAACGTCAGCGCGGCGGGAATGTTCGTCGCACGATGCTTCGGTTGGAAGGAAAGCATTTCCCGAATGAGCCGCAGGATATGGCGGCGGCCTTTGCGCGGCGGGAGATAAAGTTCCACCTGCTCGGTGAACAACAGCAACGCCACCTTGTCACTGGCCCGCGCGGCGGAGATGGCGAGCGTGGCGGCGATCTCGGTGGCGAACTCGCGCTTGGTGCGTCGGGCCGAGCCGAACGCGGACGACGCAGAAATATCAATAGCCAGCACCATGCCGAGTTCGCGTTCCTCGCGGAAACGTTTCACAAACGGGCGGCCCATGCGATTGGTGACGTTCCAATCAATGTCGCGCACGTCGTCGCCGGGCATGTATTCGCGCAACTCCTCGAAGTCCATGCCGCGCCCGCGGAACTGGCTCAAGTACGCGCCGACCATCGTGTCGTTGACGAGGCGGTTGGTACGCACCTCGACGCGACGGACGGTTTCGAGCAGTTCAGCGGTGGTCATTTTAACTTTTCTTCGCGCCCGGCAACGCCTTCAGATTCGTGGCCGTCAAAACCTGCATCTGGCGAATGGCGATTTGATTCAAGCGTTTCAGCCGTTCGCCTTGCGGCAGGCCCATGTGAATGAACTCAGCGTTCATACCTTCCACGTTGGCGAGGACGAGCAATTGTTCAACGCTCGCGTAATCGCGTACGTTACCCTCCAGCTTGGGATTTGCCTCACGCCACAACCGCGCGGTATGACCAAAGAGCGCGACATTGAGCAAATCCGCCTCCGTCGCATAAGTGATCGCCGCCTGCGCGGGCGTGACTTCGGGCGGAATCAAATGCGCCTTCACCGCGTCGGTATGGATGCGGTAATTCAACTTTGCCAACGTGCGATTGAGATTCCACGAGAGCGACAGACGGCGGTTCTCGTCCTCCTTGAGCCGCTGGAATTCCCGGATCAGGTACAGCTTGAACTCGGAAGAAATCCAAGAGGCAAACTCGAACGCAATGTCCCGATGGGCGAAAGTGCCGCCATATCGTCCTGATTTTGAGGTGATGCCGGTGGCTTGGGTGGCTTCGATCCACCGTTGGGGAGAGAGGATAAAGTAGTTGCTGCCGGCTTCATTTCTAAACCTCTCGAATTCGAGAGGTTTAAAATTTGGGTTGGTCAACTGCTCCCATAACCCAAGAAATTCAATCGTGCTGCGGCTGCGCATCCAGTTGTTGATGATGGCAAAAGGCTCTTGGGAATCCCGATGCCGGGCAATATCCGTCAAGGAGATGTAGTCCTGATTGTTTTGATTGAGCACGGTGACGGTCGTGCCATGGACATCAATAACGGTCTTCTTGGCCTTGCTCATGTCTAGTGTTGTTGGTTTTTAACCCCCTCGAATTCGAGGGAATTAAAATTAAAGCGCGAACGGTTGAATTCCAATCCCGTCGAATTAGACGGGATTAAACCCGGAAAAACCGCGACCGCCTGATTTCTAATTGTGGCGAATTCGCCACAATTACCAAACCCATCGAATTCGATGGGTTTAGAATCGTGGCTGTCTGACTTTTCCGTGCGGTGTTCGCGCAACTCCTCGAAGTCCATGCCGCGCCCGCGAAACTGGCTCAAGTACGCGCCGACCATCGTGTCATTGACGAGGCGGACGGTTTCGAGCAGTTCAGCGGTGGTCATTGTAATTTCAATAGCACTTGATCAAACCACTCTTGGAATGAATCCGCCACTCTTCCAGCAGTCTCGAAGTTTGCCGCCGAGCGCTCCACAGCTACATTGTTCTCTTCGACAGTTAGCTCATGATCCCAAAAAACGATGGCATACTCACCATCGGTGAGGAGTCGACGTGTATCAAAGCAAACTTGATTGCCCATGCCATCATTGTAAAAGGCGACGAGATGCTTTGGCAGAGGCACTGAAGCCACCGTGTGTTCTTGTTCGTTTGCCGCAATGATATTGGACATACCCAAAGTGTCCGCACCGATCCAATAGAAGCTGGCGCATGGTGGCAGTTTCAAAGGGCGCTGCCTTTGCATGAAGCCAACAAAGCTTTTCGGAAATTTGATTCCTAGCATGGAGTCAGCCTTCGCCGCCGCCTCGTTTGAAGGGGGTGGCGGCGGCAGAAACAAGTCAGTCTTGGCTTGTCCACCTCCTAGCAACTTCTTCAGAAAACTCATCTTTTGCTCCAGCTAATTTCTCACGGCACCGGCACCGCATTAAACACCTTCTTGATGATCGCATCCGTCGTCACGGCTTGCGCTTCGGCTTCGTAGGTCAGGATGATGCGGTGGCGCAACACGTCCGGGCCGATGCTCTTCACGTCCTCGGGCGTGACGTAGGTGCGGCCTTGCAGCAGCGCCCACGCTTTGGCGGCGAGCGTCAGGTAAATCGTCGCGCGCGGCGAGGCGCCGAACTGGATGAAGTTCTTGATGTCCAGCTTGTGCTTCTCCGGCTGGCGCGTGGCAAACACGACCTGCACGATGTAATCCCGCACCTTGTCGTCCACATGGATTTGATCCACGAGCTTGCGGGCTTTGAGAATGTCGTCGAGGCCGATGACGGGTTTGACAGGATTTTCCGGCGACGTGAACGCCATGCGATCCAGAATCTTCCGCTCCTCCGCCTCGGACGGGTAATCAAGGATGACCTTAAACATGAAGCGATCCACCTGCGCCTCGGGCAGCGGATACGTGCCTTCCTGATCAATCGGGTTTTCCGTCGCGAGCACGAGGAACGGCGAGGGCAACAGCATCGTTTCGCCGCCGAGTGTCACTTGGCGTTCTTGCATCGCTTCGAGCAAGGCCGATTGCACCTTGGCAGGCGCGCGATTGATTTCGTCGGCGAGCAGGAAGTTGGTGAACACCGGCCCGCGCGTGGCGTGATACTTCCCGTCCTGCGGACTGTAAATCAGATTGCCCACGATGTCGGCG
>JANNAO010000345.1:0-23429 GCA_031384405.1 Verrucomicrobiota bacterium
CCTCCATCGGACTCTTCGCCACGCGCTTGTTCTGAAGTTCCTTCGACTCCGCGTCCTTCTTTTCTTTCTCAGCTTTGGCCTTCGCTTCCTTCTCCTTGTCCGCAGCCTCATCCTTCTTCGCTTCTTCCTTCGCGGGCTGGACGTGATAGTTGCGGCCATCCACCCACACTTCGCGCACGCGAGCTTCGGGATCGAAGTAGCCCTTGCCGTCCACGATGGTCAGGTTCGCGATCTTGCCCAACTCAATCGTGCCGAGTTGTTTTTCCATGCCGCAGAGCTTGGCAGGAATCGTTGTCAATGCCGCGAGTGCGTCGTCTTCGGACAAACCACGTTCCACCGCCGCTTTCACGTTCTTGCGGAAAACTTTCTTGTCCGCGAGCGAATAGGTCGTCAGCGCAATGTCGAGTTTCTGCTGGCGCAGCAACGCCGGATTCTCCGCCGCCCAATCCCACGAGCGCAAATTATCCAGCGTCACCTGCTCCCAATCATCTTCACTCGGCAGCTTGGGGAGATTCGGAAAGTTCACTGGCACGATGAATGTCGCGCAGGTTGATTTAGCTAGATCAGGCCGACGCCATTCCTGTCCGCATGAGACGATGGCGAAATCCAATTTCAGTTCCCGCGCCACGCGCGCCGCGCGATCCACCATCAACGCGCTCCCCGGCTCGAACAGCACGCGCTGCTTTCCGCCTGCCGCCGCACTCAAAGCCTCCAGTGAAGGATTGAAGTCAGGGCGCGACCGACCGGACGGCTTCTTTTGCCAGTCCGCCTGATCGAGCGCGTAGTGTTGTGCATCGAAGAAACTCTGCCGCACCACCGCGATCGTTCCCATCAACGAACCGGGATACGCACGCTCGTCTTCCTCATGAGTCTCGAATGCGATGTGTTGGAACACGTCCGACTTCACGATGACTTCGTTCGGATCGAGTTCAGTCAACGCCACTAGCGCGCTCGTGCCGCGCACGATGCCGCGCGTCGGAGTGATGATCGCCGTGGTGAAACCCAGTTCACGCAACGGCTCGATGACTTTCTTGTCCGGCGAATAACCGCGAACTGCCCGCGTCTCCGGCGTGATTTTGGAAACCTCATAGCCCGCGCCGTGTTGACCCGCGTCCGTGCGTTGGCCGGGCACGCCGAGGAAATTCACCCCGCCGGAAGTGAGCGAGGATGCGTTGAGTTGTTCCGTTCCGCCGGTGGCGATGGGTTGGTTCGTCTGGCCAAGCGGCAGATATGACTCGATGAACCCGGCGTAGATCGTCAGTCCTTTTGAATCCCAAACTCGCGCATCGGCTGGCGTTGAAATGTTTTTGCCCACCACTTCAATGAATCCATCACGGATGACGACCGTCGCGCCGTCGAGAGTTTCACCGGGCTTCACCACCACTTTTCCACCGACGAGCGCGTGAACGCCGACGGGGCGCGGACGAAAACCGGGAGGGAGGATTTCACCGGACGCGGCGAACACTGCGCTGAATGACGCAGTGCAAAGTAAAATTCCGACGCCGAGTCGGAGACGCTGAAGCGATTGGCCGTGCATGAGGGCTGACGATAGGGATTGAAATCGCGGATGACAAGGGCGTGCGACTGTGGTGGCCGATTTCAAAATTGGTTTCTGCGCTGGCATCGTCGGGTTGCTTCATGCAGATTGTTTGCGTCGGTAACAAACCCTGAATTATGAGCAACGCCCCCGTCACTCTCGCTCGCGATGTCGAAGCCGCTGTCGTTCCTGTCGGCACAAAAGTCACTTTGATGCAAGGCGAGCAGGCTTACATCACGCAATCTCTCGGCGGCAGTTACACCGTCGTCGTCAACGGCAACATGTTCCGCATCGCGGACAAAGATGCCGATGCGCTCGGCCTCGAAGTGGTCAAACCCACCACCGCCAAGTTGAGCGGACCGATCACGCAGGAAGCGTTGGAGAAAAAAGTCTGGGAATCGCTCAAGACGTGTTACGACCCAGAAATCCCCGTCAACGTCGTGGACCTCGGACTCATCTACGATTGTCACCTCACGCCCATCGGCAACGATTGCTACAAGGCTGACGTGAAGATGACGCTCACCGCGCCCGGTTGCGGCATGGGCCCGGTGCTCGCGCAGGACGTGCAAAACAAACTCATCTCGCTTGAACCCATTGACGAAGCCAACGTGGAACTCGTCTGGGATCCGCCATGGAATCAAGGCATGATGACCGAGGCGGCGAAGTTGCAACTGGGGTTGATGTGAGACACGGATTGCACGGATTGACACGGATTCAGAAATCAATCGGTGATAATCCGTGAAATCTGTGTCAAAAGTTATGAGTGATTTTCCCGACTGGTCTGCACTACGCAACGACTTCCCGATCCTGGGCCAAAAAGTCCACGGCAAGCCGCTGATCTATTTCGACAACGCCGCCACGTCGCAGAAACCGCGCGCGGTCATTCAGGCTCTCGTTAATTATTACGAGCGCGACAACGCCAACGTCCATCGCGGCATCCACGAGTTGAGCATGAGAGCCACCACGGCGTTTGAAGCGGCGCGCGAACGCACCGCCAAGTTTATCAACGCCCGCAGTGCCGATGAAATCATCTGGACGCGCGGCACGACGGAAGCCATCAACCTCGTCGCCAACACCTGGGGCGGGAAACATCTCAAGCCCGGCGACGTCATCTTGCTCACCGAAGCCGAGCACCACAGCAACATCGTCCCGTGGCAATTGCTCGCCCAACGTACCGGCGCGAAAGTCGCCTACATCCCCGTCACCGGTGACGAAGGCACGCTGGACTTGTCCAAACTCGACGCGCTGCTCACGTCGCAGGTGAAGTTGCTCTCGATGGTTCACATCTCGAACTCAATGGGCGTGGTGAATCCTGTCGCAGAAATTTGTGCGCGAGCAAAGAAGCTCGGCATCGTCTCGCTCGTGGACGGCGCGCAAAGCGCCGGGCATACGCTCGTGGACGTGCAGGCTATCGGCTGCGATTTCTTCGCGTTCAGCGGCCACAAGATTTGCGGACCAACCGGCATCGGCGCGCTTTACGGGCGAATGGAGATTCTCGAAAAACTTCCGCCGTATCAGGGCGGCGGCGAAATGATTCTCACCGTGGGCTACGACAAGAGTGAATTCAAACCCGCGCCCCATCGCTTCGAGGCGGGCACGCCGGACATCTCCGGCCCGATTGGTTTGCACGCCGCAATGGATTATCTCGACGCCATCGGGCGCGAAAATATCTGGAAGCATGATCAGGAACTCGCCAATTACGCCTACGACCAACTCGCCGCGTTGCAGAACATCCGACTCTTCGGCCCGAAGGTTGGCCGCGCCGGCCTTGTGAGCTTTCTGTTGAAGGACGTTCACGCGCACGATGTCGTCACGCTGGCGGATCAAGGCGGTGTAGCGTTGCGTGGTGGTCATCACTGCACGCAACCGCTCATGCACAAACTCGGCGTCGAATCCACCGCCCGCGCGAGCTTTTATTTCTACAACACGAAGACTGAGGTGGACCGCTTCGTTGAAGTGGTGAAGGAGATACAAAAATTCTTCGCCAACTGATTTGGACAGCAGTCGCGGGAGAGTGGTTGTTCAAATCGCCCCATTGTGCCTCCGGCTTTGACTTGTTTCGCGCGGCTCGCCAATCTTCGACACGATGAATCGTGTCCGTTTGCTGCCTGAACAAGTCGCCAATCAGATCGCCGCCGGCGAGGTGATTGAGCGTCCGGCCAGCATCGTGAAGGAACTCGTCGAGAACTCACTCGATGCCAGCGCGACGCGCATCACGGTTGAAATCCAAGCCGGCGGTCGCAGTCTCGTGCGCGTGACCGATGACGGCTTCGGCATGAGTCGCGACGACGCGTTGCTCTGCTTGGAACGCCACGCCACGAGCAAGATCGTCAAAGCCGAAGACCTCGCTTCCATTTCCACGATGGGTTTTCGCGGTGAAGCTTTGCCCAGTATCGCCAGCGTCAGCCGCTTCACGCTGACGACGCGTGAACGGGAAAATACTTCGCCCGAAGGCACGCAGATCATCGTCAACGGCGGCAAGATCATCGAGGTCAAGGCCGCCGGTTGCGCGCCGGGGACGAGCGTGGAGGTGCGGCAACTGTTCTTCAACTTGCCTGCGCGACGGAAATTTCTACGCACGGAAGAGACCGAAGCCGCGCATGTGCTGCACTATCTCACGCTGGCGGCGCTGGCGTTTCCCGAAGTCGCGTTCACGTTCGTCAAAGACACGCGCCCGGTCTGGCAGTTGCCCGCGTGTGTGGGACAGGCATCTTGCCTGTCCAGTGGCGCGGACAAAAACCCGGCGGCTCTCAACATTGAAACATCGGGCAAGATGCCCTCGGCTTGGACAGGCAAGATGCCTGTCCCACTAGCGAAACAAATGTCCGCCCTGCGCGAACGTCTCCGCGCGTTGCTTGGCGAAGCGAAGTTGATTGAAGTAGATTTCACCGCTGAAAACGCGGATAGCTCCGTTGTTCCTGATGAAAGTGAATCCTTCGAGAACGCACTTCCCGCAGCGAACCCCGAATCGTCATTCGTCATTCGTCATTCGTCATTTAGAGTTTGGGGTTTGATCGGCGTGCCCGGCGTCTCCCGATCCACGCGCGAGGATCAACACGTTTTCGTGAACCGTCGCCCGGTGGAGAATCGCGGAATCAACTTCGCGTTGATGGAGGGCTATCACACCGCGCTGATGAAGGGGCGTTACCCGGTCTGTTGTCTGTTCCTGGAGATCAATCCTGCTGCCGTGGATGTGAACATTCATCCCGCGAAGCGCGAGGTGAAGTTCCATCGTGAACGCGACGTGCGTCAAAGCGTAGCCGAAGCCGTGCGCGACGCGTTGCTCGCGTTTCATGCGGGCGAGTCTAAAGACCAAAGTCTAAAGCCTAAAGTTGGGGAAGCCGTCAAAGGTTCACCGGATTTGAAAGGGTGGGGCGAGCGTCCTCGCGAGCCGTTGGGCGCGGAGACAAGCGGTTCGTCAGTAGCCTCGTCCCACCAATCATCTCCGGAAGTTTTCACGCCGTCGTTGCCGCAATTTCCAGCAAGTGCTTATTTGCCGCCGCGTCATTCCGAACAGCCGCCGCTCAAGATGGGTTTTGCTCCCGCGCGGACGAATCCGCCGACAGTTGCGCCTGTTGCTCAAAACGCGCCGCACACTCCCCAGCCCTCGACCCTCGACCTGCGACCCTCGACTCCTCCCCCGCTGCTGGCTGTCCCCCTCCGACTGGTCGGCGTCATCGGTCGGCTCTATGTGGTGTTGGAATCGGATCGCGGTCTCGTGTTGCTGGATCAACACGCGGCACATGAACGAATTTTGTTCGAGCAAATGCTGGAGCGCCTTGAACGAAAGGAACTCGCGCCGTCGCAGAAGTTGTTGTTGCCGGAAACCATTGAGCTATCGCCGCGCGACGCGACTTTCATGCGTGGACAGATCGAGGCACTCACGCGACTCGGCGTGGGGTTGAGCGAGTTTGGCGAACAAACCTTTCTGCTCGATGCGTTGCCGCCGTTCGTAAAAGTTGGCGATGCGCGCCGCTTCACACTCGATCTCGTGGACGAATTGAAGGCCGCCGGTCAGGACGTGAACTCCGCGCGGCTCGGCGAGCATGTGATCGTGAAAACGGTTTGTCGTCATGCCGTGAAAGCCAACGATCCGCTGGCAGGACGCGAATTAGAAAATCTCGTGGAAGACCTGCGCCGCTGCGCGATGCCTTACACCTGTCCACATGGTCGCCCGACGATCATCGAGATGAATTACCGCGAACTGGAGCGGAAGTTTGGGCGTTCGCAGTAAGTGTTGAACCACGAATGAACACGACTAGACACAAATGTTTCAGACACGGATTGCACAGATTTTCACGGATTGAATCTGTGTTAATCCGTGAAATCCGTGTCGAGATTCTGATTCGTATCCTTTCGCGTTCTTTCGTGGTTGTCGTCTCTTTATGAAATCCGCGCAGATTCTTTTCATCACCGGCACGGACACGGGCGTGGGCAAAACCGTGTTCGCGGCTCTCACCACGGTTTATCTGCGACGGAACAGATTCCGCGTAGCCGCGCTCAAGCCGCTTTGCTCCGGTGGACGCGACGACGCGCGCACGTTGCACGCGGCTGCGGGAAAAGTTCTGTCGCTCGACGAAGTGAACCCTTGGCATTTCCGCGCCCCGCTCGCGCCACTACTGGCGGCGCGGAAGGAAAAGAAACGCGTCAAGTTGCGCGAAGTCGTGGCGCACATCCGGCGTGTTGCGAAACGGTTTGAAGTCTTGGTGGTGGAGGGCGCGGGCGGATTGCTGAGTCCGATGGGAGAAGATTTTGATTCGCGCGATCTGATCAGGGCGTTGAACGCGCTGCCGATTATTGTTTGTCCAAACAAGCTGGGCGCAGTGAATCAGGTGCGGCTTGTGTTGGAAGCGTTGCCGCCCGGCGTGAGGAGCGAAGCCCGCGTGGTGTTGGTGAATCCCAAGAGGCCAGACGCCGCGAGCCGCACGAATCTGGAGTTGCTCAACGAGTACGTTGAACTAGATCGAGTGCGTGTGATCCCGTGGATAAAAGTCTGATGCCGCGCGGAAATCGTTTGCCAGTTGGGTGCGGCTTGAGTTGACTCCACCCGTGACGAATCAAACCGGAAATCCTCCAGCCACGTTGCCTGCGAAAATCTTCGCGGTGATCTTCGGCACTTTTCTGGGACTGGCATTGGTCAAGTTCGCCACGCCGTCGGTGATGGATAAATTTGTCGAGTCGCCGACAACAAGTCTCGAATGGCTGGTGTTCACCTGGCCGTTGAGGATTGTTTATCCGTTCGTCGGACTGCTGGTCTTGGCGGGATTGTTTGCCGTGCGAATGAAAAGTTTTGCATCGCGTTGGTTGATGTTCATGCCTGCGGTCTGGCTAGCGTGGCAATTTCTTGCCGGGACTCAAAGCGTGGATTCCAAACTGACAGATGGGGTGTTGGCTCACTTCGTTGTCTGCACGATCTGTTTTTATCTCGGCGCGCTTTGTTTGAATCGCGATGGGGTCGCCGCGTTTCTTCTTTGGCCGGTGGCGTTGGCGTTTGGATGGATGATTTACGTTGGCTTCGATCAACACTTCGGCGGCTTGCAGAAAACGCGCGATTACTTTTGGACCTATATCTATCCGACATTGCCGAACGTGCCGCCGGAATACATCAAGAAGATGTCGAGCAATCGCATCTTCTCGACGGTGTTCTATCCGAACGCATTTGCCGGGGCGTTGCTCATGTTGTTGCCGCCGTTGCTGGCGTGGGTTTGGCAGGCAAAGGAAAGATTCACCATCGGCGCGCGGAGTTTTTTGTGCGGGGTGCTGGGAGTTGGCGCGGCAGCGTGTCTGTATTGGTCTGGCTCAAAGGGCGGCTGGCTGTTGGCGTTGTTGATCGGCTTGGTGTTCGTGTTGCATCAGGAGTTTTCAAGGCGATTGAAGCTGATGCTCGTTGTTGTCTTGTTGGTGACTGGCGGCGCGGGGTTTTATTGGAAGAACAAAACTTACATGGAGCGCGGTGCGACGAGTGTGGTGGCGCGGTTCGATTATTGGCGGGCAGCATTGCAGACCGCTGGGAGCAAACCCATCTTTGGCACAGGCCCGGGGACGTTCGCCATCGCCTATCAAGCCGTGAAGAAACCGGAATCCGAAATGGCGCGGCTCACTCACAACGATTATTTGCAACAGGCATCCGACTCCGGCTTTCCGGGATTGATCACTTACGCGGCGTTTGTTGGCGGGATGTTGTGGGTGAGTTATCGGCGGTTGGATTGGCGGAGGATTCCCGTCGCGTGCGGAGTTTGGTTGGGAGTGGCGGCGTGGGCGGTGCAATCTGCGTTTGAATTCACGCTCTATGTGCCTTCGTTGGCGTGGACGGCCTTCGCGCTGGCGGGTTGGTTGCTGGCCAACACGCGGGAAGCACCACCCTCCAATACGCCTCAATGACGTCGCTCAACATTTGGTTCACGGATTCTGACGGGGAAATTCGAGGACGAGGACGAGGACGAAAGCTGAGCGGCACTTTCAGTCACACCCCGCATTGAGCGGCGCGCTTGACCCGGTGGAGGGATATGCCGATGATACGACTGCCACTTGGGCGCGTACTGGTTTCGACCTGGAAGTTACGCCAGAGGCGGCATGCCGAGGACGATGCGTTGGCCTCGTAAATCATCGCATCAAACAAATAAGCTAACGAAGAATTAGCCCTCGCAGCCTAAGTGCTGCGACGTTCGCCCGCTGACACCTGCTAGGTGGGACGAACGCTATAGCAGGCATGGTGGAAGGCGGAGACCGCGCGCCCAAGCCGAGAAAATTCCATGCGGACTAAGCAGCAGGATTCGAGTTCGGGCGCCATCCTGTAGCCGACAACATATCCCGGACTAAGCATGTAGTCGCGGCTGGTTTACCTATCAGGGACGGGGGTTCAACTCCCCCCGCGTCCACCATTTCACAGGATTGCCTTATGCGGCTTCCGCCCCCGACCGAGTGAAGACCGGATTTTCCGCTGCGAGAAATGCGGCTTTGTTTATACCGACGATCCCGATGTGGATCGCTCCCGCTGTTCCCAATGCGGCAAGTCCAACGAAGCGATTGAGTTTTAAGCGAAGTTGCGCCGGACAAGGTCTGTTTCAGCGCCAGCGGCGCGGCATATTTGTAGAAACCCGAACGCAAAATCCGAAAGCTCCGTAGGAGCGGCATGAGCAGATGATGTCGCTCCTACGGAGCTTGGTTGGTTTGGATATTGTCCAAGCTACAACTATGTCAGCCCTGACGGGCTTTGGGGTGGGGCACGTCAGGTAACAGAACGCCCGCGATGGCAAGATTTCAGGGTGATGTTTTTTAGTTTGGCGGATCGCTAGCCGCTTGAATCCGCCGATCCAAAAGCAAAATCCGGGCGACGGGAAACTTCGCCCGGCTTTTTCTTAAACCGCGAAACAGGCAAATCCTCAAGTTCGCTTCTTTAACATTTGTTCTGCCTCGGCGATTAAATCTGCCAATGATAACCCGAGTGCGGTGGCAATTGATTTTGCAACCTTGAGAGTTGGATTGCGCGCCGACCTTTCGATGTAGCCGACGTAAATCGGATGTATGTCCGCCTTTTCAGCCAAGACCTCCTGCGACATTCCCTTCGCGTTCCGGTGTTTCTTCAACACAGAAGCGAAAGCTTTTGATATGTCTGGGCTCGGCACTCATAGCATTTTGGCGAATCGAGGGTATTCCACTACATACTATGGTATTGACACAGATGCGAAGGCGTGTTGCAGTAGCCGCACGACTTCCTATGAAAAAAATCAAAGCATTATTGGCGACATTTTCCCTGTTGTTTGGAGTTGTGTCTGACATCGAGGCGCAGAGCTGGGTTACCAACGGTCTTGCTGCTTATTTCCCTTTTAATGGCAATCCAAATGATGCGAGCGGCAACGGTCTAAATGCTCAGATTTACAACCCATCACATGTTACCTTGGTTGCCGACCGGTTTGGAACTCCATCATCGGCTTATTCCTTCGGCAGCTTTTTGGCTGGTGAAGAACCGCACATTTGGGGCACCGGCATGCTGCTTGCCAACTCTTCGCTCACAATCTCGTTCTGGATAAAAGGACATTACACACAACCACTCGACGACTACGGAGGTATTGGTGTTGGCATGTTTCCTCCTGGAGTCCCAAACCCAGGTGGTTCAACTGGAAACAATCTTCACATCTATGTGAGCAGCAACCCAGGAATCCGTTTTAGTTTCTTCTACGATGACTGTGATACGACGCAAAAACCGCCTTCGAATCAATGGGCACAAGTCTGCGTCGTTTTCAACAACACTAACATGAGCCGGAGCACTTACATTAACGGCGTAGAAGTCGCTAATCGGACAGCAGCTTATGGGTTCAGTGGGAACGACATTTTCAGCATTAATGGACGCAATGGAGTCAGTATGGACGATGTACGATTCTATAGACGTGCGTTGTCATCGGGCGAAGTAACACAACTACATGCAATCGAGTCAGCACCTCGCATCAATTTGATCAGAGCCGTAAAACCAGCGTTCTCTGGGTTGGCCATAGGTACGAACTACCAGTTGCAGACTTCTGGCAACTTGATCAATTGGACGAATCAGGGGTCTGCCTTTAGCGCCACAACCAACAACATGACATACCCGCAGTATTGGGACGTGGATGGTTGGGGCAGCCTGTTCTTCCGTTTGCAAGTTGCTCCCTAAGCGCGTGATTTAGTTCCGAATACCCCTATATGTCTTCAATGAATGCCGATCAAAAAGATAGGTATATCCGCTGGCAAGGATATCGGATCGAACAAATGTCCTATTCTATTAATCTCTTTCTAGGTTTTGCCGCTGCATCGCTTGGCTATGTGGTCAACGTCAAGCTAGAAAGCAAACCACACGAAGGTATTCCAATCGACACAGTGATATTCTGGTGGGCAGCTTGTGTAGTCCTCGGCTGCATCGCAACAATCTCGAAGTTATTGGATTATCGATCCACTGCCCGCAAGATCAAAGACGGCAGTGAATTCTATGATTGTATGGCTACATGTTGCGGTCATGTTACATGGGGCAGCTTTTGGGGGCAGGTTGTCACATTCACAATAGGTGCGTTTTTATTCATCGCGGGTGTCATGACGAAATGACGAAAGGTGGTTAGTCGTCACAGTCCTCAGCAAGCCGCCTGTTGGAATCAGTGCGTTCTTTTTCACCACGCCCAGCGCGCAGGGGACTGACGCGCCCTACCGTTTGGACTCCGGGATTTTAATGCAGCCAGCCAAGCGGAGACGAAAAACCTGTCCACCTTGAACTCAATCCCCCTTCTTCTGTGGCCGATAGGGATACACCCAGCTCGTGAACGCGCCGATCTTGCGCGTCTGAATCCACAATCGGCCCACGCCGCTGAAATGGCAGACGAGTCCTTCACCGGAGAAGAACAGCGATTTGTAGCCGCCGATGCGTCCGATGCGATAGTCCAAACCTTCGGTGAAGGCGACGATGTGGCCGGTGTCCACGATGTAAGTCCCGTTCACATCAATCGCGATCATGCCGCCAAATGTGTTGAACCACAGATCGCCTTGGCCGGAACACTTGATGAGGAAGAGCGATTCGCCGGAGAAAAATCCTTTCATCAATCCCTGCCACTTGGTCTCAATGGTCACGCCTGGACTCGACGCGACGTAAGCCGTGTTCTGCAAATAGATCGTGTTGTTCTCCAGATAGACGTGATCCAGATCGCCGGGTGCGCCGGGCGCGATGCCGATTTCGCCGGGGCCGTTCTGCGCGGTGAATTCATTGATGAACATAGATTCGCCCGTGATGAGCCGCCCGATGCCGCCGCGCATCTTTGTCTTCATCTTGAGATTGGTGTCCATGGTCGCCATCGCGGAGGCTTCCACCTTGATGGTCTGCTGCGGTTGAAGTTTGACCGTGAGGAAGCTGAAATCCGGCTGTGCGTCCACGCGGTATTCGTATTCGGAAGTTTGTTGGTTCATGGCTTTCTTAGTTCAGCGTAGCGGAAAACAATTTGGAGTGCGGAGACTTGTCTCCGCTTTCACCGCTTTGGCGACAAGTCGCCAAAGCAGAGCCGCGCAGAGCGGCTCGACGAACAAAAAGGACGCGTCACTCATGCTCGACGGCGACAAGTCGCCTGCCGAAAGCGCGGACAAGTCCGCGCACTCCAAAGCCTGTGGCAACGTTGCGGTGGCGTTTGTGTTCATTCGTGGTTGGAAATTAACGTGCCCGGAGTTTCGGGCCGATGGTGTGACCAAAGCCAGATTCGTTGTGAGACTGGCACCAGACGATGCCTTGACCTTGAAATTTGCAGACCAATCCCTCGCCGCCGAGAAGGGATGACATCCAGCTTTTGCCCGCCTTGCTGAGTTTGAAGTTCAACGTCTCGTCAAATGCGACGATGTGGCCGGTGTCCACGATGTATTCGCCGTTGACCTGCACGGGATAAATTGCGCCGTAAGAACTCAGGATCAACCGTCCCGTGCCGCCGATGCGCAGCCAGAACATGCTTTCGCCGGAGAGCAGATTCTTGAATCCCTGCCAACCGACCTCCATGCCCACGCCAGCGGAAGAAGCCACGAACGATCCCGCCTGCACGACCAGCGTCTGGCCTTCGAGCGCGAACTTCATCATATCGCCGGGCAACGTCTGCGCGAGCCAGACTTCGCCGCCGGATGCGCCTGCGGTGAAATGGTTGAGGAAGAAAGATTCACCGCCGAGCAGACGCTTGGCTGCTTTGAGAATCCCGCCGCCTTTGCCTTTTTGATGCGTGGAGGTTTCAATCGCCACCTCGCCGCCGAGGGCGATCATCGCGCCGGCTTCGGTGGTGATGGTTTCTCCGGCATCGAGCCGGACGTGCGCCGCAGCAGCGCCGGGACTGTGAATGATCTCGGTTTGCATGTTAGAAAATTACCTTCTTGAAACGTTCGGTGAACTTGGAAGAACAATGGCTGATTGCCGTCGTAATTGATCAAAGCTTGGGGAACATCCAACAACGAACATTGAACATTCAACATCCAAAGCCAGACACGGCGACGAACCTTGGATGTTCGATGTTGAGCGTTGGATGTTGAATGTTCTGCTTGATTCCATCTCAGAGCCGTGGGTTGAGCCAGCTTTTCAGGCCATCAAGACTGCGGGTTTGAAGGACGACGTTGCCCCGGCCTTCGACGCGCGTGACCAGACCTTCGCCGCCGAAGAAGCTGCTGAAGATTCCGCCCGCCATCTGAACCTTGAGTTTCAATTGCGGCTCGTAGGTCACCAGATGGCCGGAGTCCACGATGAATTCCCCGTCCACCGCGCGTTCCATCAATGCGCCATACGCGCCATACCAGACAGAGCCGTGGCCGGAGACAACCAGTTTGAACAACCCCTCGCCACCGATGAACGACGCGAGTCCCGCCCACTTCAATCCAAGTTTCACCTCAGGTGTGGAGGCGATGTAGGCGCCGGGTTGCAGGCAAACGCTGTTGCCTTGAAGTTCGATCATGCCCATGTCGCCGGGCGTCGGTTGCACCAACGTGACGCGGCGCGGGCCATCGGTGTTGTTCTTGAATTCGTTGATGAAGAGTGATTCGCCGCCAAGGAATTTTTTGCAGAGGCCGGAGAAAAATCCTCCGTTGAACTTCGCGGTCATGTCCAGATCGGCGGACATGCTCGACATCGCATCTGCCTCGGCGATGATCGTTTCGCTGGGATCGAGATCAACGTGCATGTGGGCGAAGGCTGGGCGTCCTTCAATGATCGTGTTCATTCTGGTTTGTCTTTCTCAGACTTCGTTTCTTCTTTGAGGTGGAGCTTCGTGCGGAGGCTGTCTTTGAACTCCGCGTAGTTCAAGTCGAAAGTCCGGTAGCCGCTCTTCTTGTCGAGCTTGTCCCACTTGGATTGAAGATTCTTCATGCGGTCTTCCGTGGCGGGATGCGTGCTCAAGACTTCAGGCGTGAGCTTGCCCACGTCAATCGAGGTGGCTTCCTTCACCTTTTCCTGCATCCGTTTTTCCTCCGCCTGCATCTTGGTGAAGAACGTGATCATGCCGTCTGGTTTGATGTTCGCCGCCAGCAGATAATCCCAGCCTTTGTTGTCCGCCTCACGCTCGAAGTCGCGGGAAAATTTCCGGCTCAGGAGAAACGTGCTGTTGTTCGCCAGCACCGCCACCACACCGGTCACATCGCCCAACATCGTTTGCACCAACAGAAACAAGCCAGCCGACGAAATGATGTTGCGGATGCTGTGCCGCTCCGTGACGTGCGCGATCTCGTGGCCGAGAACTCCCGCAACCTCCTCCGCCGAATCCGCCGACATCAGCAGGCCGCTGTGGATCACCACATGTCCGCCCGGCATGGCGAAGGCGTTGAGCGTGGCATCTTCGACGATGTGGAACTTGAGCGGGTAACGGTTGTCCTTGATGCCTGCGACGAGCGGATCGGTGATGGCTTTGAGTTGCGCCGTGAGTTCTTTGTCGGTCACGAGCTTTTCCGAGACCATCATCTGCTCGAATAATTTGTCGCCCGCCTTGATCTCCCAATCCACCGGAACGCTCGCCGCCGAGCGCGCGATGCGGTCGCGATTGAGATACAAGCCGACCGGAGTCGCGACCAAAGCGATCAGCACAGCGCACAACACCAGACTGGCCACGCGTTTCTTGGAGTTCACTTTCGCGCGTTGAGCGGCAAAGGCGGGATTGCGCAGGATCACCGGATGGTTGAGCACCGAGTGGTCGGCAGTGTGGATGGTGACTTGCGGATGACGCGGGTGCGAAAAGAAAATGATGCGATCACTCGCGCCGCCAAGTTCGATATTCATGCCTTCTGCCAGCAGATCGAAATCTCCTTTATCCGATTTGAAATGCACGGCATCCGCGCTCAACAGAACGACGCCTGAAGCGCGACCATTCGGCATTTCAGGGTGAAATGCACCGCCATCAACGCGCCTGTCTTTCTCAACCAACGGATCGGGATTTGCCATGCCGCGAAACTAACGACGCAGCATCCGGGCAGCGAGAACGAAATGGACAGAACGAAATGGGAGCGGCTGGGTCGGATGCCGCCAATGTTGGAGTGGTGCAAGGGGAATATGGAGTGCGGCGACTTGTCGCCGCTTTTCCGCTGGGACGACTTGTTGTCTCAGCAGCACCGCGTTCAGCGGTGCGGTGCATTGAGAAAGACTCCTTGTTACAAGAGAACGCCTTCACCCATGCGTCAAACCGCTGAACGCGGTGCTGCCTGTGCGACAAGTCGCTCAGGCCACGAAAGCGGAGACGAGTCTCCGCACTCCAAAGATGGAGCGGCAGTTTCCGTCACGCCGCCACACTCAGCAGCAGGCTTGAAATTAACGTCCGTTCAACCCCATCATCCCATTCCGCAGGTTGCGGATGAGATGAAACAATTGCGTTCAAACGGCAGCATCAAGACGGTCGCCATTCTCGGCGGCGGGCCTGCCGCTTGCACGCTCGCCATTTTACTGTCACGCGCGGGAGTGCGAGTCGCCCTCTGGCACAAACCCAAGGCCGCACCGCTCATCGTCGGCGAATCTCTCGTGCCCGCCGTCATCCCGATGCTTCGCAAACTCGGCGTCGAGGATGCGGTGCGGAAGTTCAGCACGTTGAAACCCGGCGCGACGTTCAATCTGAGCGAGGATACGAACTTCTCCTTCTTCTTTGAGCAATTGCGTGGTCTGCCGCGTTACGCTTACAACGTCCCGCGTGATCTGTTTGATCAGACCCTGCTCGAAGCCGCCCAGAAAGCCGGGGCAGTCGTCTATGAAACTCCCGCTGAAGTCTTGCGCGTGGCAGGAACGGATCGCGTGGAACTCAGCGCAGCTACTCTTGAAGAAGCGCGCGGTTATTTCAGAGAAGCCCCGGATTTGATCGTGGACGCCACGGGGCGGCTGCGGCTGTTACCGAACTTGTTGGAAATCCCCGCGATGCCAGGTCGCCGCAAAGACATCGCGCTGTTCGCGCATGTGGACAAGGCGCATCTCGATCACGAAGGCCACGTTCACTCCACGCGATTGGATCGCGGCTGGAGCTGGCGCATACCGTTGCCGGACCGCGTGTCGCTTGGGATGGTTGTGCCAGCGGAACATCTGCCGCAGTTCGGAGCGACGAAGGAGGAGCGTTACGACAATTTGTTGAAACGCGATTCCGTGTTGAGCAAAGTCGCCAAAGATGCGAAGCGCATCACGCCCGTGATGGAATACGTGAACTATCAACTCGTGTCCAGACGCGTGGTCGGCGACGGCTGGGCGTTGGTGGGCGACACAGCGGGCTTCATTGATCCGGTTTTTTCCAGCGGATTATTTCTTGGGATGCAGGGTGCATTCAAACTGGCGGATGCCATCGCAGACGGGTCGCCATTTGCGTTTCAGGATTATGAGTCGGCTGTGATTCACCATCTCGAAACGTGGCAAGAGATCGTGGACTACTGGTATAGCGGCAGATTGTTCACATGTTTCAAAGTCGGCGAGAAGATGCGGGACAAGCTGTTTGTGAAGCTGATGTTCCCGCACATGAACAAACACATGGGGCGCATCTTTGGCGGCGCGGCGTCCAACTCGGCATACAGCATCGGGCTGCTGCGGTTCGCCATGAAATACGGTTTGAAAGACGAAGACCCGAGCGAGTTGATGGTGAAGTAGGAGAGAAACCAAATTGAAACCGCTGATCTACGCTGATTGTCGCTAATCAAAACGGCGAAAGGGGAAAAGGCGGAGCTGTTGATGTTCGTCTTGGAAAACAAAACCCGGTTATCAGCGGGGATCAGTGAAGATTAGCGGTTCAAACTGCGGGTTCACTTCGAGACAGCCTCTGTCTCATTCTATAACCGGCGTTCTAAAAATCATTCAGCGGCGAACAGCGGGTCAGCGTGAAGATGTCCGTGGAATCATCCTCCACCAATCCCATGCTCGTGAAAGCATTCCCGCGCATCAGAAAGGAATTGGAGGTGGTCTGGTCATCGCGATCCAACGCCAGTGCCATGGGCACATTCGAGGTGGTGCTGGTGGAGGTGGGGGAGTTGACGGCGGTGATCAATTTGGGTTCGGGCGATGACATATTCATAAACTTTTTCCCGGCGAGCCAACGCTTTTCCAACAGAGGAGGTGTCGCAGTTGACTCTCGTGACCGGCTTCGACAGGAGCAATCGCAGAGTTTGTGCCAGCCACGCCCAAACTCAAAAACGGGTGTCACCATGGAAGCGAGCAGCCTGTGGAGGGGCGCATCTTGACACTGCCCCCGATCGCGACTCTGGCGGAGCGTGGCTGTGTCGTCCTCGACCAGCCGCAGCAGGTTGGAAAGCACTGGAGTCTCCAGCAAATCCAAAGTCCCAGCGTTATCACATTGCTGCGGCTGGTCTGCGACACAGCCGCGCTCCGGGGTCAGTGTCAAGATGCGTCCCCTGTGGAGATTTGGTTGAAATCAGACTTTACAAGAAAACCCACACCGATACTCTGCGTCTTACAACTCATAATTATATGGTAAAAAGCTTTTCCATCCTCGGTTCGGTCGTGTTGCTCACGGTGTTGGTCACCGGTTGCGCAGGCCCGGAGAAAAAACTGGGACGCGGTCTCAATAACATCTACGAACCCATCCGGCTCGCCGAGATGCGCCGCAGCATCGAGCAGACTTCTTACGAAAATCCCGGCATGGCCAATTATAGCCACGGCGTGATCCGCGGATTGAACCGCACGCTGGCCCGCACCGGCATCGGTATCTACGAGATCATCACCTCGCCGTTCCCGTCGTATGATCCGGTGTTCACCGATCATCTCTCGCCGATCCCGCAACATCCTGATAGCTACCAGCCCGGCGTGTTTGCAGATTCCATTTTTGACACCGACACATCCATCGGCTTTAGCGGTGGCGATGTGGCGCCGTTCGTCCCTGGCAGCCGCTTCCGCGTGTTCGACAACTGACCTTGGACAACTCTCGCCAAACGCGCCGACTCACCTCGGCGCGTTTTTTATTTCGTGTCATTTGAAACGATTCGTGGTTAAACAAAACTGCCGATGACGACGCTCGAAAAAAATTCACCCTGCAAGGTCAACCTGTTGCTGAACATCCTCGGCAAGCGACCTGATGGTTTTCACGAACTGGAGACCGTCTTCCATCCCGTGAACCTGTGTGACACGCTCTCCTTCACCAAAGTCGCCAGCGGCATTCAACTCACTTGCAGCGACGCCGCGTTGCCGGTGGATGGCAGCAATCTTGTCCATCGCGCAGCTACGAATTTTTTTGAAGCCACCAACATCACCGACGGCGTCCGCATCCATCTTGAGAAACGCATCCCCATGGCGGCTGGACTCGGCGGCGGCAGCGGGAATGCAGCGACAACACTGCTGGGACTCAACGAACTTTTCGGCAACCCGCTTTCCATAACTCAACTTCACGCCATCGCTGCCATGTTGGGTTCGGATGTGAATTTCTTTCTGCAAACCAAACCTGCGCTCGCGTCGGGTCGCGGCGAAAAGATCGAGCCACTGGAAGAATTCGCGGCGATGCGTGGCGCGAGTTTTCTGCTGATCCATCCGGGCTTCGGCATCTCAACGCCGTGGGCGTATCGCGAGCTGGCGCGTTTTCCCTCCGCGCTGAACGGAACGCCGGGCCGCGCGCAGAAACTGGTTTTGGCATTGCAAACTGGCGACCTCGCGACGGCGGGGCGGGAGTTCTACAATTCACTCGAAGCCCCGGCGCTGGAAAAATATCCTGTGCTGGCATTGTATCAGGAATTTTTCCGCGAACACGGCGCGGCGGCCACGCTGATGTCCGGCAGCGGCTCGACCACGTTCGCCATCTTCAGGAATCAACATTCAGTAGAGGCCGTCGTGGAAAAGTTCAAAACCAAGTTTGGTTCGGCGGGATGGATGGCCGTTGTGCCAGTCGTATGAATGTTTCAAACAAGTCGAATCACACAGATTTGAACAACGTCACAATTCCTATTATGAAACTAACTATAACCATTCTTTCGGCTATTCTCACGATGGCTTGTGTATCTGCATCCGCGTTTGCCGCCGATTGGTCGCACTGGCGCGGGCCGAACTTTGACGGCTCAACTTCGGAGAAGCAATTACCTGACGACTTCTCCAAGACGAACAACGTGAAATGGGTTGCCACGTTGCCCGGCCCATCCGCTGCTACGCCTATCATCTGGAAAGATCACATCTTTCTGAGTTCAACCGATCTGAAAACCAAAACGCTGCGTGCGCTTGCGCTGGATCGGAAGTCGGGCCGGTTGCTTTGGAACAACGAGATCGCGCAAGGCTTCAATCAAGACGAGCGCAGCAATCACGCGTCGCCCTCGCCGACCACGGATGGTGAGCGCGCTTATTTCTTTTACAGCACGGGTGATCTCGTGGCGTTTGATTTCAGCGGAAAACAGGTTTGGTCGCGCAACATCCAGAAGGATTATGGGCAGTTCGTTTATCAATGGACTTACGGCGCCAGCCCGACGCTGTTCGATGGGAAGCTGTTCATCCAAGTTCTGCAACGCGATGTCCCCGTCCACGGACGCGGCGTGAAGACTGCGCCGAACGAATCCTATCTGCTCGCGCTCGATCCCAAGACCGGCAAGGAACTTTGGCGGCACGTCCGCCCCACGGAAGCGAAACTCGAATCGCGTGAGGCTTATAGCACCACCATTCCGCACAACGGCCAGTTGCTGATTTCGGGTGGAGATTGCCTGACGGCCCACGATCCGCGCGATGGTCGGGAGCTGTGGCGTTGGTGTTCGTTCAACACACAAAACAAAAACCACATGCGTCTCGTGCCGTCGCCTGTCGCAGGATCAAACATCGCACTCGTCTGCGCGCCGCAACGGTTTCCACTGTTCGCCGTGAATCTCGCCGGCAAGGTGGACAACTCTTCGCTCGCGTGGCAAAGCGAAAGCAAAGAACTCTTCAGCGACACGGCCACGCCTCTGTTCTACGGCGGGTGCTTCTACGTGTTGAACGGAGATCGCAAGACGTTGACGCGCATCGAACCCGCGACAGGCAAAGTAGAATGGACGGGCGACTTGGGAGGCATGGCCAAGTTTGAAAGTTCGCCGACGGGTGCGGATGGGAAAATTTATTTCCAGAACTTCCGAGGCGACGTTTATGTGGTGGAGGCTGGCGAAACGTTCAATCTGCTCCGCGTCATCGCGATGGGCGAGACGGATGAGAACGAAATACGATCCGCCATCTCCGTCGCGCAGGGGAATCTTTTCATCCGCACGGCCAGCAAGTTGTATTGCGTGGGGAAGTGATTGCAGTGAGTCAAATCGGTGGGGCGAAGCTACTGACGAGCCGCTTGTTTGAATCGGGGCGCCCAAGATGGCTCGCGAGGACGCTCGCCCCACCAATACCTGTCAGTGTTCAACTCAACGCCTTGACCGTCGCCTCCAAGCTCGCCGCGTCGGACACGTTCAACATCTGGACTTCCTTGCTGATGCGTTTCATGAAGCCAGAAAGTGCCGCGCCCGGCCCAAGCTCGATGAAGCGTGTGTAACCTTGCGCCAACAGATACCGCATGGATTCTTCCCAGCGCACAGATGACGTGACTTGCTCCACCATTCGCGCCGCGATCTGATCGGGCGATGTGTGCGGCAACGCGGTGACGTTGGAGATAACCGGCACAATCGGCGCGAGTAGTTTTGCTTTCGCGAGTTCGGCTTGAAGCTTCGGCTGCGCGCTGGCCATGAGCGGCGAATGATACGCGCCTGCAACCGTCAACGGAATCGCGCGCTTGGCGCCTTTGGCTTTCGCGAGTTCGCAAGCCTTACCTATTTTTTCTGCTTCGCCAGAGATGACCAACTGACCGGGACAATTCAGATTCGCCAACACCACTCCGGCTTCGGCGCAAACCTCGCGCGTGGGGGCTTCATCCAAACCGATCACCGCCGCCATGCCGCCTTTGGTGACGTCGCAGGCTTCCTGCATGAACCGCCCGCGCTGCCGCACCACGCGCAAGCCATCTTCAAAACTCATCGCGCCTGCCGCCGTGAGCGCGGTGAATTCGCCGAGCGACAATCCCGCCGTGGCGTCGAACTTCAAGGCTGGCACGCGCTCCTTGAGCAACTCAAACGCGACCCAGCTCACGAGAAAGATTCCCGGCTGCGCGTGTTCAGTCTTGGTCAACTCCGCTTCTGGCCCTGTGAAACAGACGGACGCGAGATCGTAGCCCAGTGCGGTGTTGGCGCGATTGAACCACGCTTGCGCGGTGGGAAAACTTGCGGCGAGGTCCTGCCCCATGCCAACAACTTGTGCGCCTTGTCCGGCAAAAAGAAGTGCGGTTTTACTCATGCGCCGCAGACTAAACACAAATTCCACCCGCAGAGAAAGCAGAGAATGGAGGGAGGTGGATTGTTCTGCTTAAAAATCGGTTGTTGACAAAATTGGCTGGGTGTCAAATTTTGCCCATAGAAGCAGTAGAGAAGTCAACAAGTGGTAGAGCATCTGAAACAGGAAAATATATGATCTCTAACGAACGACCTTCACCTTACGGCCACCATAAACCTTATGGTTCACCCAAACCTCCGGTGGCTGAGGACACACTCCGCGCTGAGACGATCCAGATCGAGCGCAAATCTTTCCAGTTCACTCTCAAGGAAAACCCGCGCGGTCGCTTCCTGCGGATCACCGAAGACGTCGGTGGTCGTCGCGACACCATCATCATTCCTGCGCCCGGCTTGGAAGACTTCAAGAAGCTGCTCGACGAGATGGTCAAAGCTTCGGCGGAGATCCCACCAAAACATTGATCCTGCGGACTCACCCGGCCGCCCTAATCTCACCGTGGCGGGCGACTTACCAGATACATCCCGAGAGCGAGAATCGCTGAGACGATTGCGCCGACTGCGAGCGAAGACTTGATTATGAACCTCTGTTTGCGGCGGTAGTTGCTCCCACCCTGCCCCGGCAACAGATAAAAACGTGGCTTCTCCTTCGCCTTGGTATCGCGAGTTCGCGAAATTCGTTTGGTTGTTGTTGCGGGCATTTGTTGGCATCACGGGCTGCAAGCGATACCTGGACGGCTTGAACGAACCCCCGATCTGACTGCTCCCATGCTAGCAAGTTTTGATTCCCGGTCAAAAACGTTTTGAAACGCGCGCCATTGCTAGGCGCATCTCACTTTCTGTGTGTGCCAAAATTTTCTCATTAACACCCGGCTTGAGCCGGGTGTATCGCGGGCCGTGGCGACCCAACGGTTTTAACCGTTTCCCTGGCGGCGGAAGACGACAGGTTGGGAGAAAGCCGTTGAAACGGCTGCGTTGTTTCCACGCGGCGACACCGGGCTGAAGCCCGGTGTTAATGAGAGGTTGCCATAAACTGAGAAACGCGAGCCACTGCTCTCAAGCCGCCGATCACTTCTTCGGCCCAAACATCTGCGCGGCCATCTTCATCCCCATCTTCGCCATCTCTTCTTGGGTCTTGAGTGATTTTTGATAAGCCGTGTATTGCTCGGCTGACAAGACAGCCTGCGCCCGCGCCAGGTACCGCCCATTCAACTGTTCGCGTTCCTGGAAATACAAATCCATCCGCTCCTCGGTAAGGCGCGACATCATGTCCTCGGAAAAATCGGACTGGTCGCCGAAATCCGTGGTGAACTTGAACCCCTGTCGCTCATCGGTCATCGCGGCCACCATCAACTGCTCCTGATTCGCGTTCAGCTTCATGGTGTCGCCGAGCTGGCCTTTGAATTGATCCAGTGCCATGCGCTCCGGAATGGTCTTCTCGTAGGATTCGAACGCCGTGTAGTTCTCATCGCCAAGAAGTGCTTTGATCTGCGCGTCTGTGGCCTCCTTTTGATCCTTCATCTGCTTCGTCAACTCCGCGCGTTTGGCGGCGTCCATGTCTCCACTCATCATCTCCATACCTGCGTCCGCACTGCCGAGCATTTTGTTCAGGATCAAATCCTTCATCGCTTCGGTCTGCTCCGGCGTGAGGTTCATGGACTTGAAGAACTCCGCATAACTCTTATCCACGATCCCGCCCATCATCGCCTTCTGCTGTTTCTTGATCATGTCCCGCATCTCGGGGTTCTTGAACATCTCGGCCAGCGGATTGGCGGGCTTGGAGTTGGTGGCTGAGTCGTCGCCCTTGATGGCGGGCTGGTTTGAAAGGGCGTTGGAAAGTCGGCTGGCTGTCGTCGCGCTCGTGAACGCCTGCTGGTTCACCACTTCCAACTTCGCGCTGATGCTGGCAGCATTTTCTTCAGCTTGAGCGAGGCTCGATTGCAACTCAGCCAATTCTTTCCGCGCTCTGGCGAGCTCTGCTTCTTGCTTCGCCGCTGAATTGTGTTTCTGGATGAGCAATCCACCCAACGCGATGGATGCGACCAACAAGATTCCGATGATGATGTTTTTCATAGATTCAATTCTCTCAATACCACGACAACGCTACCGCCGATTCGTTACCCACTTTCTTTCGTGCCGTTGACCGAAGCGTCCCAAATCACGGTCGCCGCCGCCAACTACAAACTTTCCCACTTTCTACACCAGAGGGTTTCATCTACCGTTTTCATCATGAGCAAAGTTGTTGCTAAAAATCTTCCCGATGCCCAAGGCCACTTCGGCCAGTACGGCGGACGTTACGTGCCCGAGACCTTGATGCACCCATTACAGGAGTTGGAGGCCGAATACTTCCGCGCGCAGCACGACCCGGAATTCCAGCGCGAGTTGAGTTACTACCTCAAGGAATTCGTCGGTCGCCCCACGCCGCTTTATTTTGCCGAACGACTCACCAAGGAACTCGGCGGCGCGAAAATTTATCTCAAGCGCGAGGACCTCAACCACACCGGCGCGCACAAGATCAACAACGCCATCGGCCAGATTCTGCTCGCCAAGCGCATGGGCAAGACCCGCATCATCGCCGAGACCGGCGCGGGCCAGCACGGCGTCGCCACCGCCACCGTCGCCGCGATGTTCGGGATGCGCTGCGTCATCTACATGGGCGCGGTGGATTGCCAGCGGCAGGAACTCAATG
>JANNAO010000087.1:0-4638 GCA_031384405.1 Verrucomicrobiota bacterium
TATCGCTGCGGCAGATGAAAAATTTAAGGAAATCAATGGGTTTAACCCTGACACTGGTAAAAATGGTAAATATGTTTGGCATCACCACCAAGATTTGCAAACATTCCAACTGGTTGATAAAGTAGCTCACGTAGGAACGCCACATACCGGGGGCGCAGCACTGTGGGCAGCACTTACGCAAAAAAAATATAGATAAAAATGATAGCTTATAAGGAGTTTTCCAAGCTAAACATTCGGAAGTTCTACCCAAAAGATGCCGATTTATGTTTAATAGATAATGGTTTTGAGTGTGCATTAGGTTCTGCCGGGTGCGACGGATTTGCGTTTACCTATTTTGCATGGCCGGAAAACGATCCCCAAAAAACAGGTGAGATATCTTTGGATTTTAGAGATGAGTATGCTGAGTGTCCTCCTAGGATAGCTCAACAAATATTGGATGCGGTGAAGTTGCCGATTCATTCAAAGATGACCAAGCAAGATGTTGTGCGGATTTTAGGAGAGCCAAAACAGCATTCGATTCTTAATGATGACATAGCGGTTTACGAATATCGAGTGCAAGGCGAATTAGAGTCGATTTATAAAGTATTGTGTTATTTTAGTGCAACGCTTGGTTTCACAGGCATTCAGATTGTGCGGGAGGATTTGCTTGAGTCATAGAATTAATGAAGTGCAACACCGAGTAATTCCCTTTTATTGAACAGGCTATGGACAATGCAGCAATTTACCTCTCAGATCCCTCGTTGCTTGGGTCCAAAGTGTTCCAAAAACTTGAACACGTACGCTCCTATACAGGTTTGAGTCAAAGCGAGTCTGCAACCGGTCTAGGATTTGAGCTTGAGTCCGGTCGGATAGCGATGAACTTTATGTCCGAGGATCAAATCCCAGAACATCTGCAAGGTTTTTCCGGTTACGCCGAACACGTCATTTCCAACAAGGACCAACTCATTTATACCCAGTCTCGGATTCACCATGTAAGGATGGTGCTTGGCTGCGTCATTGAGCCAGGCTTCGATGAAGAGGGGAAAATTCAGGAATTCCTGTTCCAATTCAACAGCCTCGTCAACGGCCTGCTCTTTTTCGGCGACACCATTTTTGATTACGACGGTGAAGCCCTCGGCGGCCCCTTGGCCGAACAAAGTTGATCTCTCCCAAAAAAACTCAAGGCGTGACAACCTTGTACCATCGCTTTGTCGGGCGCGGCTGTGAATTGTCCTGAAGCACAAAACTTCCATTCGTGTTGGCCACCCTGTTGGTAATCTGAGTCCAAGCAGAAAGGTTTGTGCTTCCGAGTAGCCGGTAGTTGTAGCCCGGGTAGCCCGTGCCATCCACGCGGAAGCCATTTGCCTGCCATTGCGCGTTTGTAATCGTTGGGCGGATCAGCCCTAATCCCTTGCTGCTCCACGTCACGCCTTCACCCACATACTTTGTGATGGGCACGTATCCTTTGTCCAAGGCAGGTGCGGGTGTCTCTGGCGGTAAGGGTCTGGTAAAAAACTCAGCGAGGTAATCGTAAAACGTCATCTCTGTGGCATTGAGAAACCGGTTGTGACTGCCGGCTGCAAAGCAGATTGAGAAATGCCGCTGCACGGTCTCCGGTCCGGGTGTCCGCACCCCATGCACCGCCACAATGTCGGAAATGGTCACCGGTTTGGCGTTGGTGAAGTAATCCATGTTGTCGCAGTTGATGGTGGGGAAATTAGTCATCAGATACATTGTTGGCACAGCGGACGTGCTGATCAGCCCCATCATGTATTTGTCCAAAGCCGGGGCTTCCGTGTGGCCGACACAATCGCGGCGGATACGCACCACGCTACCGTTGGTGATAAATGTGGGCCAGAATCCGCCTACAACGCTGAAAACAGAACAGTTCTGACGATAATGACTTCCGTCACTGGTCAGTCCTAAAGTTGTGCTGGTATGCGCCGACCAAAGATGTATGTATTCGTGAAAAGTGTATGTTGAATAGGCGTTACCCCGTTGCAACGTGTCAAAGATGTTGAGTCCTTTTAGGCGATTGGTGCTGCCGGAAAGGGGTCAGTCCGGAGTATTTACACAAGGCCGAATTCGGATTGGTTGTTCGAGTCATTCTTGCTTTTCATTTTTTGCAGGCGGTTGGCAACGTGCGTCCATGTTCCCATGTGTAATTCCGTCGCAATCCATTTCAACGTGACCGACGTCTCGGCCCGCAACCGTTGCGCGATGCGAATCTTTCGCGCGTCACCTTTTGCTCGCTTCGGCAACTCTGCTCCCGTCCAGCCCAGCTTGTCCAGTTCTTCGTTTAGGATTCGTCGGTAAGCGTCACGCATAGTACCGTCTTGACAGGGCAAGAGCACTGACGTCGTAAGTGTGAGACGTATTCTGCTACGACGTTTATGATGCTCCAGTCACAGGGCAAATTGTTCCCACTCACTCGGCAAGTTTTTCCTACCTGCTCACTCGCGCTGTTACAAAACCCCTGTGTTCATTGGCTATCCTAAGCTTGGCACGGGGTAGGCTAAACATTTTTTCGCCGTATCTCGATTGGTTTCGAATGAAACCGGGTCCGGCAATTTGTAAAACGTTACATTGCCCCCACATAACATTATGAACACGGTATATGAAAATAGATTGACCATGGTGACGACCACGACGGGCGTCATTCTCAAATACACGGATGTCTGGACGGGTCACGTAGCTTTTGCCCGTGGCGTCGCCGCGCTGCAAGCCGAGCAGGACACGATTGATGAACAGGCTCAGACTGCCGCCGGTAAATCCGGTGCGGCCAGTGCCAAGAAGCTGGCTCTGGAGGCTCTTGGCAAAGCAGGCGAGGAAATCATCGGTGCGGTGCTGGCCTACGCCAACGAAAATGCCCTACCTGAAATCGCTGCCAAGGTGAACTACGCGCCCACAGATTTCATTGCTGGCGGTGCGCGCAAAGTGGTGACACGCGCCAACACGGTTCACGCCGCAGCGACGGAAGTCTTGGCAAATCTGGCTGACTACCGCATCACCGCCGCCAAGCTCACGGCGTTCAAGAAGAAGATTGATGCCTATGACAGCGTCAAGACGTCTCCGCGTGAAGACATCGTGGAACGGAGCGCGGCGAATCAGTTACTGCCGCAACTCATCCGCACGGCGGTGAACATCCTCCGAGATCAATTGGACGGTTTGATGGTGCAGTTCAAGAGCGATCATCCGAACTTCTACGAGGAATACTTCTCGGCTCGCGCCATCGTTGGCACTCGTGGCTCGCTGAACACGGACAGCAAAAATTCACCGCTCAACACACCGACGCCGACACCAACTCCCGTGCCGCAACCAGCTTGATTTGCTCACCCATACTGAAAAACACCCTCTCCAGCCGTTTGCGGCAGAGAGGGATTTCTTTATTGAACCTAGAATCCGCAGATGACGCAGAGGAACGCAGATTTTTAATTGGAACTGCGGGTGAAGATTGACGGCGAGACATTCACCTGTCGGGTGAAGGTCTTCCTGAGTCGGCTCATGTTGGTGGAATTTGAATCTGTGGAATCTGCGTCTTCTGCGGACAACTCCAAATGCGGAGTTTAGGATTAAGGGAGTCCGCGTTTAACCTAATACCTTACGGGAATTCCAGAGTGCTGGCGGTGGATTTGGCGGAGCACCGGTCTGTGACCGGCTTTGTGGCAGGAAGGCATCTGGCACGTGTGCTGCCACCATGAAAACGCGGCAACATTCGCATCTACCAACCCAAAAGCCGGTCACAGACCGGCGCTCCTATCGGGGTGGATTTCCGGATGGCATTAGTTTTTAACCCGACTTCCGAAGTAGCGGCGGGCATCCGTGCCTGCTCCCGCGAGGCGGGACCGGGGCATCCCTGCCCGGCGGAAAAAAACACACGAGCAACGCACGACACAGGAGATTCGAGAGACGCACAGAAATCCACGCCCCATTCCGGGCGGCAAGGATGCCGCCCTCTACGGCAGGCAGAGATGCCTGCCGCTACAATCGCGCCGCACCGCCGTTCTATTTCGGAGTTCAGCGTTTTTAATCTGAACTCCGAAATAGAAACTTGTGGCAAAAATCGAAGTTGAGTTCGGGGTGCGCCCGTCCCCGGGCGCAGCAACTTTCGCCAACCCAGCGTCTGCACAATTTCTTACGCCTCCTTTGCCATGTTGCTGTGGCCGAGGACGGCCACACTCCGCCCAAATCAAAATCCCGCTTCGGAGTTCGGGTTTAACCGAATTCACTCTTTGCCGGGTGACCACGCGGAGTTGTCGAGCAACTGGATTCCGGGTTTCAGAAACTGGATGCGACGCGACTTGTAGAGCTTTCCCAACGCTTGCTTGAACGCCTTCTTGCTGACGCTGAATTGTTGCCGGATCGCTTCGGGCGAACTGTCGTCGTCGAACGCCAGCTTGCCGCCGTTCTTTTCCAACGCTTGAACGATCTGATCCGTGAGTGGCGCGACGCGTTTGTAGCCCGCCGCGTCAAGGCTCAGATCAATCTGATCGTTCGGGCGGATGTTGCGGACGAACGCTTTCAACTTTTGCCCGATCTGAAGCGGCACGGTGATGTTGTCGCGATAGAGCAATCCACTGTGAGAATTTTCCACGATGGCTTGATAGCCGAGCGGACTCGCGCCCGTGATGAGCAAGTCCACGGGCTGACTGTTGCGAT
>JANNAO010000348.1:0-3328 GCA_031384405.1 Verrucomicrobiota bacterium
GCGCCGTGCGTACAACAGTGTCCTGAAACTTCCGCAACTGAGCACCTGCCCTCAATGCGCCGCACCCTATGTGCCGCATCGCGTCTGTCCCGCCTGCGGTTTTTACAAAGGCCGTCAGGTTCTCACAGTCAACGTCGGCGCTTGATCGCTGACGCACGGGCGCTCCGAAAGGCGTTGCACGTTCCCTCAGCTCTATGCGAATCGCGTTGGATGTCATGGGTGGCGACCACGGTTGTGCGGTCGTCGTCAAAGGCGTCAAACTAGCCCTCGAAGCCGACTCACGGATCACTTCCGTGTTGCTCGTCGGTCAGGAGGATAAAATCCGTCCCGCTCTAAGCGAAGTCGGTCTCACCGACTCTCGTGCCCAGATAGTCCATGCCTCCGAGGTGTTGACGATGGATGACAGCCCCGTCGAAGGCATCCGCAAGAAGAAGGATTCCTCGATGGTTCGCGCCATCGAACTCGCGCGCGAAGGCAAGGCGGACGCCGTCATTTCCCCCGGCAACACCGGCGCACTCGTCGCTGGCTCCATGAAACTCCGCCGTCTCGAAGGCGTGGAACGTCCCGCCCTGATCTGCCGGATGCCCTCGCGCACTGGCGACTTCGTCCTGCTGGATGCGGGCGCGAATCCCGTTTGCGAGCCATCGCACCTCGCGCAGTTCGCCGTCATGGGAAATCTTTACGCACGCGAAATTCTCGGTATCGCCAAGCCTCGCGTCGGCGTCTTGAGCAATGGCTCGGAAGAATCCAAGGGCAACGATCTCACCCGCGAAGCCGCGCGACTCTGCGCGTTGCTCGATCTCAATTTCATCGGCTACGTCGAAGGATTCGATCTGTTCAACGACGGCGTGGATGTGGTCGTCGCCGATGGCTTCACCGGCAACGTCGTTTTGAAAACCGCCGAGAGCCTCGGCTACGCGATGATGCAGATGCTCAAGGCCGAGTTGACCGCCAATCCGCTTCGCAAGTTCGGCGCGATCTTGTCACAAGGGGCATTTCGTTCGCTCAAACGTCGTCTTGATCCTGAAGTGTATGGCGGCGCGGTGTTGCTCGGACTCAACGGCAATGTCATCAAGTGTCACGGTTCTTCCCGCGAACGTTCCATCATGCACGCCATTCGCATCGCCACCGAGGAAGTGCAGCACGGTTTGAACGCAACCATCATCAAACAGATCGCGCTCGCCAACGAACGTCTTGCCGCGCAACCTACCGCTCCCGTCACAGCATGAGTTCAACACCGAAAAAATTCACGAACCCCCGCGCCAAACATAATTTCACGGGCCGCACCGTTTCCATCGCTGGCGTCGGCTCGTATGTGCCGGAGAAGATTCTCACCAACGCTGAACTCGAGAAGCTCGTTGAGACCAGCGACGAATGGATCACGTCCCGCACCGGCATCAAGGAACGTCACATCGCGGCCAAGGACGAATTCACGTCTGACCTCGCCACGAAAGCGGCTGAACGCGCCATGAAGTCCGCTGGCGTCACAGCGGATCAGATTGATCTCATCATCGTCGCGACAATCACGCCGGACATGGTGTTCCCGTCCACGGCTTGCATTGTGCAGCAAAAAATCGGCGCGAACCGCGCTGCGGCGTTCGATCTGGAAGCGGCTTGTTCCGGCTTCATCTACGGTCTCGAAATCGGCCAGCAGTTCATAATGTCTCGCACGTACGACACCGTGTTGGTCATCGGCGCGGAAAAACTTTCGTCCATCATTGACTGGAAAGATCGCAACACCTGCGTGCTGTTCGGCGATGGCGCGGGCGCGGTGATTTTGCAGAATCGCGAAAAATCCCACGGCCTGCTCACCGCCGTGATGGGCGCGGATGGCAGCAAAGCCAATCTGCTCTATATGCCCGGTGGCGGAAGTCGCTGCCCGGCCACGACGGAATCTGTGGACGCGCGATTGCATTATCTCCGCATGGAAGGCAAAGAAACTTTCAAGCACGCCGTGCAAGCGATGGTCAGCGCAGCCACGGAAGCGATGCGCCGCTGCGATGTGGACATCACCAAAATCAAGTGCGTCATCCCGCATCAAGCAAACCGCCGCATCCTCGACGCTGTGGGCGAACGTCTCGGCGCGACACCCGAACAAGTCTTCTGCAATCTGGATCGCGTAGGAAATACTTCTGCGGCATCCGTCGCCATCGCATTGGATGAAGCGGTGAACACGGGGAAAATTCAGCGCGGCGATCTTGTGCTGCTCGTCGTCTTCGGCGCGGGACTGACGTGGGGCGCGGCTGTGATCGAGTGGTGACGCTAACGACTTTTTTTCTTCTGGCGTGGGTGCTTGGTTGAAACCTTCAATCGCAGTGAAGAATCAAGCGTTCGCAAATCCAACTTGTGAGGAAAGAGGTCTTTGACTTCGCTCCCCAAGACTTTTGCCAGAAACAGGAGTTCACAGTCTGGCACACGACGAAATTGAGACTCCAATTTAGCAACTGATTCACGGCTGACATCCCACCCTTCCACTTGTAATTTCGCTGCCAGTGATTCTTGCGTCCACCCATTCCGACTCCGCAACCGCCTTACTTGCGGACCAACTAGGTTTAATGGTGCTGTCATCCAGGCTAGAAACCTAAGTGAATGGGAAAAACGGTTGTTCTTTTAGGAGAACAGTGTTGACAACCCGATCAGGCCAGACAAACCTCGCCTCAACAGTTGCCATTCCTCCACCTACAGCCATGAACACAGACTACGTTTACAAAAGTAATCCACGTCGCAATTCAACTATCACGCCGCATCTGCTGTGTTTGTTCGGCTTGATGATTTTCACATCTCACGTATTCGCCGAGCCGCGAGTGCCTTTGCCTGCGTTGCCTTCGATGGCGTTGGGGTTGTATCACAATCGGTTTGATGAGGCGTACTGGTTCGGAAAGCAACGCAGTGAAACGGTGCAGACAGAGGCGGGGACGTTGGTGGAGTCGTGGTCGGGGTATGCGTTGCAACGGGCGGGCAACAACGTGACGCCATTTGTTGTGCCGGCTGTGGGTGAGCGGGGGCAGTTGAATGTGGCGTGTGATTTCGGGTCGGTGGGTTTCTGGTTCAAGCCGTATTGGTCGAGTGCGGCGGTGATGGCTGGCAATGCACCGGGCGTGCCGGCGCGGTTGGTGGATTTGGTGGTGATTGGATCGCAGGACGCGGCGGTGGGTTGGTCATTGCAGTCTTGCTGACCGCCGCCCGCCGGGCCGAGGTGGACGTGTTGCTGCTGGTGCGTGGCGGCGGCGCGATGGAAGACCTTTGGGCGTTCAACGACGAAGCACTCGCGCGCCTGATCGTGGCCTCACCCATGCCGGTGGTCAGTGGGGTGGGTCATGAAACTGAC
>JANNAO010000101.1:0-10808 GCA_031384405.1 Verrucomicrobiota bacterium
TCCTCGCGAGCCGGGGCGAATCTGAAACTGACGGCTCGCGAGGACGCTCGCCCCACCAGCCACTTTATCTTCCGGAGAAATTCACGCCATATCGCTATCAGATGAGTGCCACGTTTCCGATTCCTGATCTGCCGCGCGACAATCCGCTCATTGAAGAACGCGTCGAGCTTGGTGAAAAGCTTTTCCACGAAACCGCTCTCTCGAAGGACAACACCCTCTCCTGCGCCTCGTGTCACGACGTGAAACACGCCTTCACCGACCCGCGCAGATACAGCATCGGCGTGCGTGGCCAAGTTGGCACGCGCAACGCGATGCCGCTGTTCAATCTCGCCTGGCGCAACTCGTTCTTCTGGGATGGCCGTGCGCCATCGCTGCGAGCGCAAGTGTTGATGCCGATTCAAGACCACACCGAGATGGATGAAACGCTGACGAATGTGGTGGCGAAGCTCGCCGTTCTCTCATTAACACCGGGCTTCAGCCCGGTGTCACTCGCAGCAAATGTGAGTTCAACCGCTTCAGCGGTTTCCCCAGCCCCCGAAACCGTTGAAACGGTTTCGGCGCGCACGCGCTCAAACACCGGGCTGAAGCCCGGTGCTAATGAGATTGGAACGAGCGACGGCGCGCATGGCGTTACGCGCCCTACCACCACCAACTACCCCGCGCTCTTCACCGCCGCGTTCGGTTCACCGGAGATCACACCGGAGAAGATCGGCCTCGCGCTCGAATCATTTTTGCTCACGCTCACGAGTTTTGATTCCAAGTTTGATCGCGCGCTAAAAGGCGAAGGAGAACTGTCCACCGCCGAGCAGCGCGGCTTTGAATTGTTCATGACGGAATACGATCCGCGCCGCGAGCAGTTCGGCGCGGATTGCTTCCATTGCCACGGCGGCGCGCTGTTTCAAAGCCAGACCTTCGCGAACAACGGACTGGATGCAGATTTCACCGATGCTGGACGCGCCAAAGTCACCGGCAAAGATTCTGACAAAGGAAAATTCTCCACACCGTCGCTCCGCAACATCGCGCTTACCGCGCCCTACATGCACGACGGACGTTTCGCCACGCTCGAAGAAGTCGTGGAGCATTACAGCACCGGCGTGAAGCGGAGTTCCACTCTGGACCCAAATTTGGCGAAACATCCTGACGGCGGAATACGTCTGAGCAGGGAGGACAAGGCGGCGTTGGTCGCGTTCCTGCTGACTTTGACCGACGAGAAATACGTGAAATGAAAATCCAGACATCAACATCCAAGCTACAAGCTCGTGTAGCGGCGGGCATCCTTGCCTGCCGTACCCCGAAAGCTTTCGGGGCAGCCCGGCGGATTAGCGTCAAAAACTTCGAGCGTATTGGAAGAACCCAGCGTTTCAAAAACAGCGCGTTTCTTTCCGGGCGGCAAGATGCCGCCCTCTACGTAAGGCAAGGATGCCTGACGCTACTCTGCTTGTTGGTGCTCGGTGCTTGGAGCTTCCCCGCTTTCGCTGCTCCGAAAAACATTCTTCTCATCATCGTGGACGACTACGGGGTGGACAGCAGCGCGCTCTACAACTCCACCGCCAACGGCGCGACACTTCCGCCCACGCCCAACATTCAATCGCTCGTCACCAGCGGCATCGTGTTCCGCAACGCTTACGCGAATCCCGTTTGCTCGCCCACGCGCTCGTGCATCTTGACGGGCCAGCACGGTTTTCGCACGGGCGTTGGCGACATTGTGGACATGGGCACTGCGCTGACCACTGCCGCGTTCACGTTGCCCGAGGCATTGACCAATGCCGCCACGGGTCACGCGATGGCGCAGTTCGGCAAATGGCATCTCGCCAGCGGGCCGAACACGCCGCGCACGGTCGGTGGGTGGACGAATTACGCTGGTAATCTCGTCGGCGCGATTGGCAATTACACAAGCTGGAACAAGACCGTGAACGGCACTTCCACGGCGGGCAACACCAACTACGCCACCACCGATCTCGTCAACGACGCGACAAGCTGGATTTCAGCGCGTGGCACGAACAGTTGGTTCGTCTGGGCTGCGTTCAACGCGCCACATTCACCGTTCCATTCACCGCCGCAATCGCTTTGTCCGAGTTATCCCATCAACACGCTCACGAACAACCGTCGCCGCTTCGAGGCGATGACGGAAGCGATGGACACGGAGATCGGCCGCCTGCTCGCATCGGTGGATCGCGCCAACACACACATCATTTTCATCGGCGACAACGGCACGCCCGGCAGCATCATCGCGCCGCCGTTTTCGGCGAGTCGCGGCAAGGACACGCTTTACGAAGGCGGCATCCATGTGCCGCTGATCATCAGCAGTCCCGATGTCGCCAGCCCGAACCGCACCAATGACACGCCGGTCAACGCGGTGGATTTGTTCGCCACGATTCTTGAACTCGCGGGAACTTCCGCTGTCGCTGCGGTGCCGGGCAGTGTGAGGATTGATTCGCAAAGCCTCATGCCCATCATGCAAAGCACGAACACGATCTCGCGCCGCGCCTACTCCGAAGTGTTCGGCGCGAATGTGCCTGCGAGCAGCGGAGGGCGCGCATTGCGGGATTCGCGTTACAAGCTGATCCGTTTCAACAACGGCGTGGACGAATTCTACGATCTGCAAACTGATCCTTACGAGTTGACGAATCTGTTCTCCACAATGACCACCGGGCAACGCGCCTACTACGACCGCCTGCAATTTCAACTCAACGGCTACTCGACGAACACCGGCGCGTTCATCACGTCGTCAACGTGGACGGACAACCAGTTCAGTTGCACGCTCACGCAAGCTGCAAGCTACGCGCTCTGGCGTTGCGATGATGTGACGACAGGTTTTTGGTCTCGCGTCACGAATGCCGTTGCGACGACGAATGGTTCAACCGTAACGCTCAAGGACGCGACTCCGCCGACTGGCAAAGCGTTTTACAGCGTGGTGAAGTGACAATCCTGTGTTAGCTACCAATCGCCCCGCTGATTGACGAAGCCGAAACTCAAAAACTCATAAAACTGCGGTCCCCGTTTCTGAGTTTTTGAGTTTTGGCTATCACGCCCCTGCACTTCAACCTGAGTAACCGCGAGCCAAGCTGAACACTTGCACGGGCTGGCGCGCTGTTTATACTGCCGCCCGCTTTTGAAATCATTATGAGCAATCAACCCATCCGTGTCGCTGTCACCGGTGCTGCCGGTCAAATCTCCTATTCACTCCTGTTCCGCATCGCTTCCGGCGATCTGTTCGGGCCGAACCAGCCCGTCATCCTCCATCTGCTCGAAGTGGACATCCCTGAAATCCTCGAGAAGCTCAAGGGCACGGTGATGGAGATCGAAGACTGCGCGTTTCCGTTGCTCAAAGGCATCGTCGCCACCGGCAACATGGACGTCGGTTTCAAGGACGTGAACTGGGCGTTGTTCGTCGGCGCCGCGCCTCGCAAAGCCGGCATGGAACGCAAAGACCTCCTCGGCGCGAATGGAAAGATTTTCGTCGGTCAAGGCAAAGCTCTTGAGAAGAACGCAGCATCCGATGTGCGCGCACTCGTTGTCGGCAATCCCTGCAACACGAACGCGTTGATCCTCATGAACAACGCCCGCAACATCCCGCGCGACCGCTTCTTCGCCATGACGCGCCTCGATGAGAACCGCGCCAAAGCCCAACTCGCGCAGAAGGCCAGCGTGGACATCACCGCAGTGACGAACCTCGCCATCTGGGGCAATCACAGCGCGACGATGTATCCCGATTTTTTCAACGCCCGCATCGGCACGCGCCCTGTGCCGGACGTGATCAAACACACCGAGTGGTTGGAAAAAGATTTCATCAGCACCGTGCAACAACGCGGCGCGGCCATCATCAAAGCTCGCGGCCTTTCCAGCGCGGCGAGCGCGGCGAATGCGGCGATTGATACCGTGCGCTCTCTCGTGAATCCGACACCGAACGGCGATTGGACGAGCGTGGCGGTCCACAGCGACGGCAGCTACGGCATCGAGAAGGGATTGATGTTCAGCTACCCGATCCGCAGCACCGGCAAAAGCTGGAGCATCGTGCAAGATGTGCCGCTGAATGAATTCAGCCGCGCGAAGATCGCGATCACCGAGAACGAATTGAAGGAAGAGAAAGCACTCGTGAGCGAGTTGATCCCGAAATAACGGACGCCAACATTCTCGCAAGAAACTTCAAAGCCCCGGTTCACGCCGGGGCTTTTTTAATTTGGGCGAACTGGTTTCAAACCAATCCCATTCAGAAATAAAAACCGCGACAGAACAAATCAAAACCGGTGTTGCGTCACCGTTCACCAACCCCAACGGGGTTGAATCATCTAGCCCAGCGGTTGCGAGGAACGTGCTACCCTGGGAACAGACATTGCGCCTCATCAACCCTGAAGGGGTTGAATTCATGGGGCGCAAGGGGTGATGCAACCCCGTTGGGGTTGGGATCGTTGTTGGCGGTTTCCTGGGGTAGCTCGTTCCTCGCAACCCCAGGCTGACTGATGGAATCCCTTTGGGATTCTAAGAACGGATTTCTGAAGGGCGGCAGTCTGCCTACCCCACGCTTTGCCGAAATTTTTTTACTTTTCCGCGACACCTTTGCCGGAATTCCCCCAAGGAAGGCAGTGAACCAGTCTGGCAAACCGTCAACGGATGATGCGAGCGTCGGACAGAAACCAAAAACTCGGAAAACAATTATGAAACAAACGACACTAAACAGTTCTCAAACAAAACGCCGAACGACGCGGCGATTCACCGGTCGCCTCAAAACCTGGACGATGCTCGCACTCACGGCGGGCGTGATCGCCGCGCAGACGCCTGCCGAAGCCAAGATCAAATGGAAACACGTCTTGGGCATCATCGCCACAGTGGGTGGCGTGGGCGTGGGGTTGGGCGGCCACCCTGAAATCGGCGTCGCACTCATCGGTTTGCAGGGCAAATTGCTGACCACCGCCGCCATCATCGCCAACGACACCAACATCGTCACCGGACCAGACGTCACGCCATTGGGCTTTCGAGGATTGGGTTCGCCCACTCCCTCGCCCGCCGCGATGGACGCGATGCTGGCGATGAATTGTCCCGACGTTCCTGTGGTCGGCACGCCTAACGAACAATTTTTTATCCAGAAAGCCAACGTGTTCATCGCACTGGGACGCGACTTTCGCGCGGCGACAAATCCAGTGGTGCAAAGCGACCTTCTTCAACAGATGTCCGCCGCGCTCGTGGAAGCCGCCGATGCCTACTCCGCGCTCGGCCTAACCAACGAGGTCACCCAAGCGGATTGGGACGCGTTCAAACTGGATTGCGTGGACGGCGTGGCTCCCGCCATCGAGGAAGATTACCTCATCGCGTGCGGATTGAACCCGGCACAACGCGCCGCGCTCAATCAGTTCCAATCCAAGCAAACCACGAAGATGGATTATCGCGTGCGATTGCGCCCCGACGACGCCATCCGCCGAGCGGCAGCGTTGCTCAATCGCCACAACGTCGGCTTTGCTGATCTCCTGCACGAACCCATCGGCGACGCCACACTCACGGAAGTCGCGGGCGCGGGCGGTGTGCAGGTGGATTTCGGTCCGGGCGGCGGCGGTGCGGGCGGTTTGGCGGGCGTCTCGATCACGCTGCCTGACGTGCAATCGTGGGACGGTTATTGGTCTGAACTGGATGCGGGCGACACGCTGCCCGTCGGCGCGTTCGTGGAGAGCAGAGCCACTGGATTAACACTCGGCTCGACTGGCAACGGCCCGCTCGGTTCATGGCGCATGACCAAACTGGGCACCACCAACTACGCCGTCACCGCTGATTTCTCGCCGCTCGGCGCGAGCAACTTCACCGTGATGGTGTTCAACGGCACAAACCTCGTTCACACCGCCACGAACCAGAACGGCAACCTCGCTTTCGTCAACGGCTGCGTGAGTGACGATCACTGGGGTCGCCCCACTCCGAAACCGGTGCTGGGCGGCGCGCTGACCTTGCGCGGACCGAAGGACATCCAACTCGGAAGCGGCGCATTCGCCGTCGGCGACCGCATCTCCATCGTGCCGGAAAACGTCCCCACGATCCTCTCATTCCGCAGCGTGTCCATCGTTGCGTCCGGTGTGCCTTCACTCACGCTCACCAACCAGACCATCCCGACGGCCTCGCTGCGCCCACTGCCCATCCGCTGGTTGCGGCTCGGCGTCATGGGCACATTTGGCGGCTGCTTCCCCGGCTCTGGCTATTGCACGCTGATCCCGATCTGGGGACTCGACACCACGCCCGTGATGTTGACCCACAACAACGGACTCAAGCTTGAATTCCTCGAATCGAACACCGCCCTGTCCAACGTGTTCAATGTGTCGCAGCCCGTGTCGCTTGCTGACGAAGACGCGCAGCATTTCGGATACGGCACCATGAAGATCAGGCCCGGCAACTATCCCGTGGACTACAGCGTGAATCCCTTCGGCACCGTGCATCTCAACGTGGAAGCCAAAGACATCACCATGAGTCCGGTCGTCAACGGCGTGTCCATCATCAATTGGATGTGCGATGGCGTCCGCGTCCTCCAAGAATCCGAAAATCCGACCGGGCCGTGGATGGACATGGACGTGCAGGTGCAAACGCCGACGGTGAGCGTCACGCATCCGACGCGGCCCAAGCGGTTCTTCCGCGTCCGTAGCCGCGATTAGTCTCCAGCGCACAAACCTGCGCCCCATCCTCAGCCGGGAACTTCGGTTCCCGGCTGATTGATTTTCGACTTTGAAGATTATCCCCGAGGCGGTGGCGGCGCGCCAAGACCTCGTGGCTCACGCTGACCACGCGGCCCACGTCCGCCGGGACCTCCGCCACCTGGCCCGCCCGGTCCGCCGGGGCCGCGCTTGAAGAAGCTCGCATCCGGCGTCCCGCGCCACGAGCGCGCGAGCTGCGGGAATTCATCCGTGATGTAGTAGTGATAGATGCCTTGCGGATATTCCGGCGTGACGCCGAAACGTCCGTTGAATTCGTCCAGATCGCCGCTGCCAGAAACGTATTCGTGATCGGCAGTGAACCTGCCGTCGTATTTTCCTCCAGGCCCGCCAGAGCGTTCACCCTTTTTGATCTGCCAACTGGAACGCATCTTCTTCAACGGACTCGTGGCATTGGTAGCGTTTGAATGCGCGTAACTCGTGTAGATCGGGAAACCATCCGCCGCGTAACCCACGAGCAACATCTTCTTCCCGTCGCCGCCCAACTTGTCCATCAGGCCGGTGGGCAATCCGTGATAATGATACGCGCCAGTCGGCTGGACGTGCGCATTGTTCTGATCCAAACCCAGATTGATGAAGCCGGACTTGGCTTCGTAATTCCACTCGCGTTGACCGTTCCAAAATTCACCCGTGCCCGGCTCGAACGGCACGCCATTGAGCGCCACGCCAAACCAGCCGCCGCGTGCTTCGCGTGGTGTGTGGCTGGCTTGCGGCTGGAGTGCGACGCGAAAATTGTAGCTCTGCGCGGAGATGCGATTGGGATTGCCAGCATTGGGAAACGCCCCGGGCTTATGATCGGGCAGACCGTTCGCGCGAATCACGCGATAGTCTCCCGCGATGGACACAGTGACCTTGGCTTCGGAGGAAGCGGTGAGTTCTCCACCCGCCGCCGCGTACAGCACGGGCGATGATTCATCATGGCCGGGATGCGCGAAGCAAAGGATCGAAGTCACCGCAAACAAACTCGCGGCGACGAGAGTCGGATTCATTTTCATGGCGTGATGATACGTTGCCGAACCTTAATCTGGCGTGAAGAAACTGTGCGGTGCGAATAAAGTCTAATGCCTTTCGGAAATTCCCTAACGGCTGGGCTGTGATAGTGACGGAGTGCCGGTCTGCGACCGGCTTATGTGTTGGTGGATGCGGGTGCTGCCACACTTCACAAGAACATCACATGGGCCGAATGTTTCCAGCCGCATAGCCGGTCGCAGACCGGCGCTCCGTCTGCGCGGAATTTCCGAAAGGCATTAGAATAAAGTCGGATGAGGCTGACAAGGGGCTGCGACTGGTAGGGCGCGTTGTCCTCAACGCGCCGCTGGCTGGAACGAGAGCCTCCTGATTCACGAAGACGGCGCGCAGGGACTGACGCGCCCTACCAATTCAGTCATGCGGTTGCCTTCACCCGTTTGTAATCACACCCAAGAAACCGTGCGCTGCGAATAAAACCTTTTCATCCGGCGCCGTGGCGGGAAAACTAGCGTCGCCGTTCCACTATGAACCAAACACAACTCGCCGATCTCGCCGCCAAGACCGATCTCGCTTATTGGAAACCCATCGTCACTCCGAAAGAATTCGCCGCGCTGTGTGCGGAGGCTCGCGCGAAGAACATCCGCGCCGTCGGCGTGACAAGCTCACGCCTGATGCTGGCGGCGGCGGGATTGGAGGACAGCGCGGTTCAAGTCATCGCGCTCGTCGGTTTTCCGATGGGCACGAGTGATTCCGACGTGAAGCGTTACGAGGCGGAGGTGGCGGTGGATTTCGGCGCGCAAGAGATCGAACTCGTGTTGAACCTGGATCATCTCAAAAATAATTCTCACAAAGCCATGATGCGCGAATTGAATGACGTGGTGGACGCGGCGGATGAGCGGGCCGTCTGTGCTGTGTTGGAGACTCGCGCGCTGACCCGCGCTGAACTCATCAAGGCGTGTGAGTTCATTTCTGATTCCGGCGTGAAGTGCGTTTCCACCGGGACAGATTTCTGGCCGGACTCGCGCGTGGACGCGGACGACATCAAAGCCATCCGCGAAGCACTTGATGAAAAGATCGCCATCAAAGCCGTGGGCAACATCCGCGATGCAGAGTTGGCGCAGCAATTGATCGAGGCCGGAGCCGCGCGCATCGGCACGACGAGCTTGGGCATGTTCAAGAAACTTTGACGCGGCAGAATGTTCACCTAAAGTTCCCGCATGATCTCGCTGGCATCCGCTGATCTCTTCCGGCTTCTCAAACCGGAGGAGTTGGAACGCGTCTCCACAGCGGCACAGGAACGGATGTTCTCAGCGGGGCAGGAAATATTCCGTGAAGGCGATCCTGGGGATGGCCTTTACGTGGTCGTGGAAGGACTCGTAGAGATCTCCGGCGTGATCAACGATGCACAACGCCAGATACTCACACAAGTCGCGCCCGGCGGCGTGTTCGGTGAGATGTCGGTGATCGAACACCTGCCGCGCTCGGCGAATGCCACCGCTGTGATGCCGACCCGCGTGTTGTTTGTTTCGCGCGCTGAAATGCAGGCATTGATCGAACGCGCGCCCGCTCTCGCCGCTGCGTTGCTCCAACTCGTGAGCCATCGCCTCCGGGAGTTCAATCAACATTATCTCCGCGAAGTCGTGCAGGCGGAACGACTCGCCGCCGTCGGACGTTTCGCCCGCTCCATCGTTCACGATCTGAAGAATCCACTGAACATCATCGGCCTCACCGCAGAGATGCTCGGCAAGACCGATGCGCCGCTGCAATTCCGCGCCAATGCCCAAGGACGCATCCAAAAACAGGTCGTGCGCATCAACGATCTCATCACAGACATCCTGCAATTCACCCAAGGCGATCAAGCCCTGACTCGTGCGCCGGTGAACTACGCGAGATTCATCGAGCAAGTGACGACGGAGTTGCGAAGCGAACTGGAATTGAAATCCGTAACGTTGACCCTCGGGAATGCGCCGCCGGAAACTTTTCTGAGTCTCGACACCAAACTCATGCGGCGCGTCATCGTGAATCTCGTCCACAACGCCGTGGATGTGTTGAAGGAAGACGGCACCATCACGCTCGGCTTCAGCCTAGAGGCGGGCAAAGTGCGGACGGACATCAAGGACAACGGACCAGGCATCGCGCCGGAGATCGCGGGGAAATTATTTCAACCCTTCGCCACTCACGGCAAAGCACACGGCTCAGGATTGGGGCTTTCCATCTGCAAGAAAATCATCGAAGACCACGGCGGCGACATCCGCGCGCAGAACGATCTTGCGGGCGGTGCAGTGTTCTCGTTCACGCTGCCAGTGGCAGGGGCGTGAGAAGTGACAGCGATGTCCGCTCAAATCGGCTCGATCAATCCTGCCTCGATCTTCACCGCAGCCGCTTGATTGATGAAGTCCAGCCGCAGTAAAACCAGATTGATGCCCTGCCGCTTTTCCACCCAGCCCTCGACGCCTTGCAGCGGACCGGATTTGATGCGGACTCGCGAGCCTTCACCAATCTCCGGCGCAACTTGCAACACCAGCCCTGATTCCAACGCGGCGAGGATTTCCCTCAACTGCCGCGCGAGTGTGGCTTGATCAAAAACATCGAGCAGATTCGCAACGAGATCGTTTTGTCGGACAGTGGACGCGGCGCGCGGAAGCAATTGGAGAAAAACATAACCCGGGAACAACGGTTTGTGGAAGACGACGGACTTGCCCCGATATTTCCGCGCGGAATCGTAGCACGGCAACACGAAGGCAAAACCTTCGCGCTCGCAAAACTCCGCCAGCTTCTTTTCGCAACGTGGTTTGGTGTGCGCCACGTACCAGAGCAGATCAGACACGCGCGGAGCATTTGCCAGAGCCTTCATGAAGTCAATGTGAACACTGAGCTACCCAAGCGATCTGTTGCCGAACATTGCCCAGCGCGGCCGCAGTTCCTACACTGTCCGCATGAAACCGCTGCTCACGCCGGACGCCCATCACTACAACGCGGCGGTCGGCTGGCTTGAACTGGGCAATCGCGTCGAGGCTCGCGCGGAACTGGCGGTGATCTCGCAGGAAAACTTGCGTCATCCGCTCGTGTTGAATTTGCGTTGGAGTCTCGATGCCGAGGAAAAGAAATGGGACGCCGCGCTTGTGACGGCGCAGGAGATCATCACCGCGTTGCCGG
>JANNAO010000121.1:0-2557 GCA_031384405.1 Verrucomicrobiota bacterium
GGCGGATGCCATCAATGCCGCGTTCGGTTCGTTCACCGAGTTCCAGGCCAAGTTTGAAGCCGCCGGCATCGGTCGCTTCGGCAGCGGCTGGGCGTGGCTCGTCTCCAACGGCGGCAAGCTCGAGATCGTCTCCACCGCCAACCAGGACAATCCGCTCATGGGCAAAGCCGTCGCCGGTTGCGAAGGCAAAGCGTTGCTCGGCGTGGACGTGTGGGAACACGCCTACTACCTCAAATACCAGAACAAGCGTGCTGATTATCTCAAAGCATTCTGGAACGTGGTGAACTGGGCCGAAGTCGCGCGCAATTATTGAGAGACACGAAGTTCGTTAAAATTACAAAATCAAAACGCGCTGGTAACTTGCCAGCGCGCTTTTGTTTTACAACCCGTCTCGTGCGTGCGAAAGCGGTGTCGCGTCCGACTTGCCACCGCAGTCCATGACGCGGCGGGATTCAACTTTGGCTTACGCGAGGGCAACAGTTTTTTGGAGTGCGGCGGGAAGTCGGACGCCACGCCGCTTTCGGGCGGAAGCAGGCTTTCGTTGATTTGAAGGCTCAATAAAGAAAAAGCTCTTCACTTACCGGACTCTTTACGATTGGCTGATGTTCCTTTTTGCGCCCGATGACTTCTTCCCACAAATCCTTCAGATCAATCTGGCGATCTCGTGAGCGGTTGACCCATTCGACATCTGCGGTTGATTTATCAGGCGTGAAACGGATGCCCCAGATCGGATCGAACGCCTCGGTCGAGAGCGAATAGCGCATGTCACCGAGTAACGACTCATCGTCAGGCTTGCGGGCGACCCATCCTTCGGAGAACCAGTGGAAGCGCTCGAATGATCTGTTCCTGTTTCGTGCCCGCTCCACCTCCGACAAACCGGGTTGATCCACCGCAGGCAACGACCAGCCCACGATGACGGTTGGAGCGGAAAACCACCCGACCCGGATGCGGTCGCTGAAGATTTTCCCATCGTGCCTATACAGCGTCCGCCAGATCACGTTGTTGGCGAGCGTTGGCATCACTTCATAACGCTGGATGGTGTGACCACGCCGGGCGGCTAGTTGGGATTGTGCAGTCTGGGCGCGTGAATGTTGGATGCCGCCGAACGCAAGGTAGAACACCGCAAACCCAAGTGAGACCAGCACCGCTCGCCGCTGCTTCACGATCAATGCAAAAAACAGGCCGATGAACAGAGCCAGGCTGAAAAGTGGGTCCACGATGGAGATCAAATCCCAGCCCGCGCGGTGATCACTGAATGGCCAGAAGAGTTGCGTGCCGTAGCTGGTCGAGGCATCCAGCAGGCAATGACTCACATACCCCATCAGGCAGCACGCCCAGAGATTCAGACGCTCGTGTTTCCATCTCGAACGGAAAATCCAGAGCGATGCGACGAGCAACGCCCCAAGTGGAGCAAACGCGAACGAGTGCGTGAAATGACGATGGTATTCGATGGCCAGCAAGGGGTCTTCAACGCTGCGGATGAAAATATCCGCATCTGGCACAAACGCCGCGAGTCCGCCAGACACGGCGGAACTGCGCCCCAGCTTTCTGCCGAATGCAGCGTAGCCCAGGCTCGCGCCGAGCAGGACATGTGTGATTGGGTCCATCTCCGTCAGAATTCCGACACTTCAACGCGTTGGCAATCTTTACATTCTGGGTGTGCCAAACTCCAACCACTATCCCAGGTGACATTCAAAGCGGAACAAAATAGCTTCAGCACAGTCAAACTTACCGACATGAAACACCGAGCAGTCATAACACTGACAATCGCCGCGCTGGTTGTTGGCTTTTTTGCAATCGTTCGGAAGAAGGGGGACGATGCCAAGGTTGCCTCGATACAACCGGAGGGGCAAATAATTGATGAGTTGCGGCGAACAACACGAGTTGAGCGCGGTGACACTTCTACCCCTTGGCCGACCGAGCCACCTTTGGAAATCCCAGGGCCGACGAACTGGTTCGCGCGGATGCAGGCTGGTGATTATCCGCAGTTGAGCAGTGAAGAAGTAGAGGCTTATGTCACGGCTAACAAGCGGAGTATGGAAAGTTTGCTGGCGGCGTATCGGGCGAGTAAAGATCGAATGTTTTTGCGCGAAGCTTTGGAGAAGTTTCCCGACGATCCGAAAGTCAATTTCGCCGGATACTTTGATGCCTTGTTTCGTAACAAGGAGAACTACACGACCGAGGAGAGGCGCGCGATGCTGGATCGCCTAACGAAATCTGCTCCGGAGAATGCGATGGGGAACTTTCTAGCTGCTTCCGACTATTTCAAATCCGGCGAATCCGACAAGGCATTAGAACAAATTCGCAATGGCGCCACAAAGTCTTCACTAAGCGATTACACCCTAGAGTTCATTCAAAGTGCGGAAGAGGCGTATCGCAATGCTGGCTATTCAGAAGCAGAAGCAAAAGGGGTTGCGACGTGGACGCACGAACTCCCACATTTGTCACAACTCAAACAAGCGGGTGTTGATCTGCTTGAACTGGCCGGACGCTACCAACAATCCGGCGACGAAGATCAGGCGCGGGAAGCCCGCCAACTGGCCTTGCACCTGGCCGA
>JANNAO010000354.1:0-7097 GCA_031384405.1 Verrucomicrobiota bacterium
CGCAGTCTAAGACGCGCTCAAATCTCACCAACTATTTTGCGCTCTCGGCCTCAGTTGGATTGCCAAAACTCCATCCATTGGCTGCCCTCTCAAGCACGAAAGTCAGGTTGAAGTTTTTGAGGAATTCATCGTTCTCACGCCCGTGCATTGGCACTGAGTCCAGTCGCACATGATGTTTCTCACCATTGTCCGAGGGCTTTGAACTTAGACGAAAGCCTGCCGAGTTGGTAAATGCACTTTGCATCATCTTGAAGATGGCTGCTTGTGATTCGGAAATCTCTCCGACCACGTCTCCCGGCCTGCTCTGTCCCCCGAACATGCTCTCAATCTCTGCTAGACGAGTTGCCTTCCCTTCGCGGATTGCCCATACGAACGTTTGCAACAGGGCTTCGGGCGTGCTGTTGCCAGCGTCAGTTGCATTCTCAGCAGACAGGTATTCCCCCAAAGATCCGAATCCTTTTTCAAATGTTTGAGACTGTTCGGCAACTGGTTTGTCGTTCACCGCTGGTAAACTTTTATTTTGCCTTCGCACCAGACCTACTTCACCCCGCAATCTTAGCAGTTCAGTGTTGTTGCTTTTGTTTCGCAAAGACTCCTCGACTAGCGCGGCAATCTGATTCGTGGCGGCATCGTGCTCAACCTGCAACCGCTGGATTTGCTCCGCCAGCGGTGCTCGCTCTTGCTGGAGCATTTGGTTCTGTTCGCGCAGTCGCGCGTTTTGTCGCGCTTCATAGATTCCAACACCCGCAACAACAGCGAGCGTGGCGGTAATGACAGTTTTTTGCAGTGTAGTCATGGCAATGGTTTTGATGGCAGTGGCGGTTGTGGCGGTGGCAAGGGTTGCTCCAGCCAGAGCTGCAGCGGTGGAAATGGTGATGGCCAATCCCACCGGCGCAGCATTCACGGCGTTGGCGGAGATGACGACGGCCAGTCCTCCCGCGCCGACGGTAACGCCGCGCTTGGCGAAGAATTCGCGCAGGCGTTCCACGGCGCGGCTCACGCGCTTTTGCGCGGCGTCGTCGCTGATGCCGAGTTGAGCGGCCATTTCGCGGGCGGATTTCTTTTCAAAGTAACGCAACAGCACAGCGTCACGATCAGGTTCGTCCAATTCACCGAGCGCGATGTCGAGATGCGGGGCGATGTCGGACCAGACAGGCGAGACGCCTGTCCCACTATCGGAAAGCAACGTGTTCATGGCGGTGGCCTCCTGTTCGCGGTTGCGGCGGCGCACGTCGGTGCGGACGGTTTGCGCGGCGATGTTTTGCGCGGTGCGATGCAACCAACCGGCGATCACAGGGCGCGTCTTGAGTTCTGTGGCGTTCTTTGCCAGCGCAACAAATGTGTTCTGCGTCACGTCCTGTGCGAGGTGGGAGTCGTTGACCATGCGCAGAGCCGCCGAGTGAACGAGATCAATGTGGCGTCGCACCAACGCGGCGAAGGCATCATCGGAGCGGCGTTCAGCGTAGTCGCGCAGCAGGTGTGAGTCGGATCGGTCGTCCATTCACCTGATAGTAGCCGCCGACTGAAAAATCGGACAGGAATTGTGTGGGCAAGTTGAGAATGCTCGTTCGCCTCACGTCAGAAAATCCCGCTCCAGCGTCTCCACCAATCGCGACACGGCCATCATCAGTTCGCCGCGCCGTTCGATCTCAGCCTCATCGGCGGACATATCAATCGGCTCGGCGATGACCGCAGCGTAACGTTGATTGAGCGGGAGAGATTCGTCGTCGTTGCCGAGTTGGCGGACGAGCTTCAAGACTTCAGCCGCGCGACGTTTCGCTTCGGCAATCTTCTTGAGCGCGGCAGGAGCGGTGAGTTCGTCACGTTGAACCCGCTTGAGCAACCCACAATCAAACGCAGCGCAACGCTTCGGGCGATCCTCGTAAATGCGGCAAAGTCCCTTCACCAGACACGCGCACGGCTGGGCGAACGCCGTCTTGCGCCCCTTGCGGAATAACTCCACGCCGAGTTCGCCGAGACGCTTCGCATCATCACCGCGCTGCAATTCCACGTCACCAAATAACACGCCGTTGCAGCACAGCCCGCACGCGGGGCAGAGCTTGGCGATGGCATCGGTGTTCGGATTCACGATATAATTTAACCACGGACGCAGGCGGAGAAAAAGGTGGATTACCGGATAATTGGATTGTTGGATGGACGGATGAACGGATTGCTGGATGGGTGGATTGTTGGGGGGACTCTTGCGGAGCAAATCCATCAATCCATTTATCCTTCCATCCCCGCATCCACCTATCCGGCCTTCCCCTGGCCTGAAAGATTTTTTTGTCCACTTCCGCCACGGCTTACGACTAACTGGGTGAAACGATGGAATCTGAAATCGCTCAACTGGTGGAGAACGCCCGGCGCGGGGACAAAGCTGCGGCGAATCGTCTCATCGAATTGTTTTATGAACGCGTCTATGCCTTCCTGCGGCGACTCGCCGCGAACGATGCCGATGCCGCCGATCTCACGCAGCGAACCTTCGCCAAAGTTTGGCAGTCGTTGCCCACGTTCGCGGGTCGCTCGTCGTTCAGTTCGTGGATTCATGGCATCGCGCATCACGTTTGCGTGGATTGGCGGCGCGTCAATCATCGTAGCGAACCGCGCTCAGACGATTGGTGGGCGGAACGGGTTTCTGGCGAGCCGTTGCCGGATGACACCGCCGCTCGCGTTGATCTGGCAGCCCAACTTTACGCCTGCGTGGATACGCTGGAGGCCGATGTGCGCGCCACGATCCACCTGCATTATTATCAGGAACTCACGTTGCAGGAGACGGCGGATGCGCTCGGCATCGCCACCAGCACGGTGAAATATCGCCTGCGCCAGGCACTGACTGAATTGCAGAAGAACGCAACCGATGATTTTGGTTCAACCAAACCCCGGTTCAACACAAAGGTCGTATGAAACCAAACGAACAAGAGATCGAACGCCTGCTGCGTAACGCGCCGAAGCCGTCGCCGCCAGCGGGCTTGAAGAAGCAATTAAGTTCTTCTCTGATTTCAGCGGAGACAATGGATCACAACGTCGCAAAGCAGGAGGGTTTCACTTGCACACTCCCTCTCCCCTTCGGAAGGGGAGAGGGCCGGGGTGAGGGGCAGAACCGTGAATACGATCTTCAGCCACCGAAAATTTCTGTGCCGTATCAAACACGGCTTCGTGAGTCTTCAGATGCTCCATCCGTTTCCCCTCACCCTCAATCCCTCTCCCCTTCCGAAGGGGAGAGGGAGGCCAAGTTGCCAGCCCATATTGAGTTCGCTGATTCATCGAAGACTGCGTCACGCGCGTCCATTTCAGGCGGATGGCTGCGGCGATGGTGGCCGGTGCTGATGCCGGCGGCGGCTTCGCTGGTTTGCTGCGTGGTGCTGGCGTTTCAACAGATGGAGATTCGTGAGTTGCAGGAATCCATCCGCAAACTGTCAGAACCTGCGGAAGCAGCACGACCGGAAACAACAACCGCTGCCACAACTATCGAGAGTGCGGATGATTTGGAAGTTTACGCCGCAAAGGAGCGCGAGGAGATAACACAGTTGCGAAATCGCGTGACGCAACTCACCACAGAGATTGCCGGACTTGAGGCGGTGCAGAAGGGGAACGAAGAATTGCGCGCCGGATTCGATTCGTCGCCATCTCTAAGTCAGGAGGAGATGGACGCGCTCGCGGCGGCGAAAGAGCGAGCGATGTCCATCAGTTGCGTCAACAATCTAAAACAGTTCGGGCTGGCGGTTCGGATATGGATGGGTGACAACAACGAAGTCAGCCCGCCGGATATTATTTCTATGTCGAACGAACTGAACACGCCAAAGATTTTATATTGTCCATCGGACACCAACCGGGTTGTAACAAAGACGTGGAAGGATTTCGCCGCATCTGAATCGTCCTATGAGTATCTGACTCCATCCGTCACGGATGCACTTCGAGAACCAACTCGCGTCCAGTCTCGCTGCCCGCACCACGGAACAGTTGGATTGTGCGACGGCAGCGTCCAGATGGGAGTTGCCAAAACTCATCCTGAAGGATTCAAGACGCGCGATGGCAAACTTTACTTTGAACTTCCATGAAACGCCTGATCCTCATCGTCCTAAGTCTTGGCGTCTGTGGTGTGATAATTTCTGCCGTGCTGACGCAGCGAAACCAACTCACAGAGTTGAGAGCCGAGCAGTCACGAGTTTTAGAACGTCAGACGGCGGCTGAAAATCAGGCGGCAGTTTCCACCACAGTCGAGCAAAACGTCACGCAGAAATCCCATTCGCCTTCGTTGGAGTTACTCAAACTGCGCGGTGAAGTTGGACGATTGAGCAGCCGCAAACGCGAGCTTGCCGGTGTCACCGCTGAACGCGAACACATTCAGGGTCAGGGAGACTCGAGTAATACAAATGTGGCAGGTGCTGATCCGCTACCACCGGACTACATCAAAAAGTTTGATGCCAAATTTGTCGGCTACAATTCCCCGGAAGACACAATACAATCGTTATTGTGGGCAATGCAAAATCGTGACGTCTCAGTTTTATTGAATTCGTATGAGCCAACAACCGCGAAAAAAATTGAAGAGATATTTCAAAAGCAGTCATCTGTTGAGACGTTGTTCAAAAGTGCTGACGCAATACCAGGTATGCACATCTTGGGAAAAGTGGATGGGACAGAGACATCTGGGGAGGTTGTGTTGATGGTGAAAATCATGCCGGGGCAGGAGCCGCAACAATTGCGTTTCAAACAAATCGGCGGTCAGTGGAAGATGGCTTCAGGGTTTTAGATCGTCACGAATGTTCGTGAGGTTGGTAGGGCCCGTCACTCCGTGCGCGCTGTCACGTTGAATCCGAATGCGTCAGTTTGCAAATGACGCCCGGCGCGCACGGAGTGACGCGCCCTACCATTCAAGCCAACGCCCAGCCTGGCTGAATATCTTCATCCAAACTCACCGCGACGTGTCCTGCTAGAAGTTTTCTTTCCGCGAGAATGCCAACCATCGCGGCGTTGTCGGTGCAGAGGGATTTCTCGGCGAGACGGAGTGTGAGATGATTTCGTTCGCAAGCGCGGGTGAGTTCGGTGCGGAGGGAATGATTGCACGTCACGCCGCCGGATGCTGTGACGCAGTTCACGCCAAGTCGCTGGGCAGCGCGGAGAGTTTTCTTCACCAGCACTTCGATGATGGCGGCTTGCACGCTGGCGCAGAGATCGCGAAGGGATTGTTCGTTTTCAAGCAAGGCAGGATGATCGCGCAGGAAATAACGGATGGAAGTCTTGAGGCCGCTGAAGCTGAAATCGTCATTTGTGTCATTGAGCAGCGGGCGGGGGAAGTCGTAGGCTTTGGGGTTTCCGTTTTCCGCGAGGCGATCAATCACCGGGCCAGCGGGGTAGGGGAGTCCCATGAGTTTGCCGGCTTTGTCGAAACATTCGCCAGCAGCGTCGTCAATCGTTCCGCCCAGAACGCGATGTTTCAACTCGGACTCAACGTGAACGAGCATCGTGTGACCGCCGCTGACGATGAGCGAGACGTTGGGTTGAAACTGATTGAACTCTGCGCGCGGCGTAGTGTGGCCGTCCTCTGCCACAGCAATGGACGAATGGCGATGGTTTCCAGTATCACGAACGCCTTCCGCACTTGCCGCATCGCTGTGGCCGGAGACGGCCACACTCCGGCTGCGAATCCACGGCGAATAGAGATGTGCTTCGTGATGATGAATGCCGATGAAAGGTTTTCGCAGCGCGAAGGCGAGGGCTTGCCCGGCTTTGAAACCAACAAGCAACGCGGTGGGCAAGCCCGGTCCTTGCGTGGCGGCTACGGCATCCAGTTCCGCAGCGGTGACGCCCGCTTCATCCAATGCCGCGCGTGCGACGGGCAGGAAGTTCCGTAGATGTTCGCGTGCGGCGAGTTCAGGGACGACGCCGCCATACTCCGCGTGCATCTGGATTTGCGACGAAACCACGGAGGAGCAAACCACGCCATCACGCACGACGGCGGCACTGGTTTCATCACAGGAAGTTTCAAGCGCGAGCAACAACACGCGCGCAGGGTAGGGGGAAACGAGTCGGAATCAATTCCGATCCTCGCGACCGGGTCTTCTGCCAAAAAATCTTCGTGTCCGCTCAACTTGTTTTGTGTTTAATCAGCCCAGCACGATGTCTGAATCTCCCACGAAAATCTCAAGTCGCTCGTTTCTCAAAGACCTCGACTACTCCGTGGTGCAGCAATGTATGCACTGCGGTCTCTGCCTGCCGACGTGTCCGACTTATGACGCCACCAAGCTGGAACGCAACAGCCCGCGTGGACGCATCGCTCTCATGCGAGCCATCGCAGATGATCGGCTCGATGTCACCCAGGCGTTCGGCGACGAAATGTATTTCTGCCTCGGCTGTCTCGCTTGCCAGACCGCCTGCCCTGCTGGAGTGGATTACGCGGAGCTGTTTGAACACGCCCGCGCTGAGATCGAAGAGAAGCGCGTGTTGGCATCGCCGAAACGGGATTTCATCCGGGGCTTCACTGTGGAGTGGTTGTTCATGGATTTGCGACGGCTTGAATTGCTCGGCAGAGTTCTGCGGCTGTATCAACGGAGCGGCCTGCAAGCAGCAATGCGACGAATAGGACTAATGCGACTGATGCCGCGTCGGCTTCAAGAACTCGAGGCGATGACGCCAACAGTTTGCGAAAAGTTTTCTTCCGAACTCATCGAGCCGATCACCCCTGCCGTCAGCGCGAAGAAGTTTCGTGTGGCCATGCTCACGGGTTGCGCGCAGGACCTCACGTTCAGCGACGTGAATCGCGACACCGTGGAAGTCCTCGCGCAGAACGGCTGCGAAGTCGTCACGCCCGCCGAGCAAAGCTGCTGTGGTTCACTTCACGCGCACAACGGCGCGTGGACGCTCGCGCAACAACTCGCGCGCCGGAACATCGAGCAGTTTCCGCCGGAGCAATTCGACGCCATCATCACCAATGCGGGAGGCTGCGGCTCGCACCTCAAGCATTACGCCAAGTTGCTCGTAGACGATCCCGCGTATCTCAAACGCGCCGAGTTGTGGGACACGAAAGTGAAGGATATCCACGAATGGCTCGCGGAGATCGGCTTGCGCGCGCCGACTTGTAGGCGACGACGTGAGGAGTC
>JANNAO010000221.1:0-13417 GCA_031384405.1 Verrucomicrobiota bacterium
CGACCGTCTTCTGCCATTGCTTGAGGTTGGCGGGTGTGGGAATCGGGATGTTGGTCATCACGTCACGCGAAAGTGATTCGTCAGTGTGCAACTTCAAACCCTCGGCAAAACAGTACGCGATGGATTCGTCGTTGATGGCGATCCAATGCAGCAAATCATCGCCGGTCTGGATGACGAACAACCCATCGCGCTCGTAAATAATGGGAATGCCAATCTTCACCGACTTACCGGCTGAAATTTCTTCCGACCAATCCACTTTGCCCTTGGCGGCATCAGTGATGATTTCCTTGAGCGTGGTGTGTTTGGCGGCTTGGAGTTGTTCGAGCAAGACTTCTTCCCGCTGGTGCAGATTTTCGCACGCCGCGAGGAATTCCTCCCGCAGCTTGATCAACTTGTCCTGATGTTCGATGAGCTTTCCTGACCACGGCAGGCGGCGAACGGTGCTGGGATAAACATTGCAGCGGGCGCGAAACAGAATGGCCTCGCGCTGGGACAGGCCAAAGAAATACTGGTAGAGGCGGGACAGAACCAAAAAGTCGAACGGGAAATCTGCCAACTGTTTCTTGGGGAAGAACAGGCTCGCGGTATTGAGCATGATGCACTTGTCAGGACTGAACGGAGCGCAGGTCAAAGCGGTTGAAATTCTGTGAAACGCAAAACCTTTCTTGGGAAGGATGTCAGCAAAACGCCACAGGCTGGCGTCGTCCATCCTGTTCACGTCAATGTTCTGATTGACGGGATTGCCCTCCAACTGGCAGGCGACAATGTTCTCGCCTTTGAAAACGTCCATTCCGCCTTTCCCGGCTTGGTGGATTTCGCCTCGGAACGCAGCACCCATGCGGATCATGTCCGTTTCTTCCCAACGCAAATCCGCCTCTTCCTCGGAACGCTTGAGCGACCACGCATGGATGGTGTTCTTGGATTTGCCAACCCAGAACTTCTGCGCGATGTCCTCGAAAGTTTCTCCAGCAAAACGATTCAGAATCGCTTTCCGCTCCGGCGTGATCTTGGTGAGGATGCGCCCATCCGCCGAGAACACGTCGGCGTAAGACATCTTCGTTTGCGTCGCCTTGTTCAGGTCGAACTCCACATGCTTCTGGTCAAAACCGGTGAACTTGGCGCAGCGCTCGTCGGCCACGCGAAGCAGGATTTTGTCGTCCTTAGTAGGCGGGCGTTTTTCGGCGATGAGGATGATGGGCACGACATCGGCACTGAAAACCATCGGGCCGATGAGTTCCAAGTCCACGATTTCCAGAATCGTCCATCGGCCTCCGGGTCCGAAAAGTTGCCGGAGCTTTTTGTTGTCGTCGTTGTCGCAAAAGGAAATCGGCAGCACGAAGCCGGTCTTGCCCGGACGATTGTCACCATTGGCCGCGCGACACCAGCCATCCATCGCCTTGTAAAGAAACAGCGAGTAGAGGTCTATGTTGGGTGAAACTTCCGTGCTGAAATAGGCTTCGTCTTCCTTTGCCAGGCTGGCTTCCTGCCGCTCGGGACGCACGTAAGGCGGATTGCCGACGACGGCATCGTATTCCGGCAAGTCCACGAGCGAGAATTCCGAGAGGTGCGCGTCGAATAGACCTTCCACGAGGGCCTGACGGCGGAGTGAATTGCAACCGCCGATGATGGCGGTTTCCGGGAAGCCATGTTTCTTGATGTCTTCGCGGAAGGCGAAGAGATGCCAGAGCATCTGGATTTGCGCGACCATTGCGGAGAAGGCATTGAGGTCATTGCCGCGCACATTGCCGAGGGCTACGAGAACGTCCTCGAAAGAAGCGACCCCTTTGGCCGCAGCGTCGCCGGCCACGGCTTTGAAAGCTTCGATGAGAAACGTGCCGAGGCCGCAGGCGGGATCAATGACCTTGTCGCCTTTCTTGAGTCCCATCCGGCGAACGATGTAACGGGCGATGTCCGGCGGGGTGTAGTGTTCGCCAAGGCGCTTGCGCTGGCTGGTGTCGAGGAACTGGCCGTAGATGTTGCTCAACACATCCTGCTCGATGGTGGCAAAGTCGTAGTGAGAGAGATAAAACAGCGCACGTTCAACGGCGACGGAAAGCGGCCGGTCATTGTTGGCCAAGACCCAGTCGAGTTCGCTTTCGCTGAAAACTGCGGCGTGAATCTTTGACCCCTCGTGGTAGACGTCCCGAATCAGCCGCGTGTAGCTGATGCCAAAATACTCCCGCATTTGTTGGAACGCTTTGACGCCGCCGTTGCAAAGGTAGCGTTTCTCGCCAAAGAAGCCGTGATCCTCAAAGAACCGCAACACCATGCAGCGCGAAAGCAGGAGGCTCGCGCTTTCAGCAGCCAGCAAGTCGAGTGCTTTGTCCTGATCGTTCTTCGCGCGCTCCAGATATTCCGGCAACGTGAAGCAGCCGAGCCGGGCGATGGCGACATTGCGCCGGACCACTTTGAACAAGGCGTGAACGTCCTTGCGATGTTGTTTGAAAGCCTCGCGGCTGTTGATGTCCTTTCCGGCCAAACGAAACGGTTCAAGATGAAACTCACGAATGCCGTAAGTTGTGCGGAAGGCATCGAACTGTTCTTTGATGACTAACGCTTCTGCCACGATTCCATCCAACGCCCGACGACAGGCGGTCTGTAACAACTGCGCGGAAGTGCGCATGGACAGATAGAACTCGTTGCGAGCGCGCTCCAAAGACTCCTCCTCTTTGTGCGAAAGTAATTTGCCCGGGAAGCTGAGTTTGACTTCACCAATTGGATGCCCCTTGTCATCACGAAACGCTTGGAGGCGGCGGTTGCTGCCCGCATTGGCCTCTTTGATTTCCCCGCAACGCAGGGCAAAGGTTTCTTCTGTGAGTCCGTCCCACTTGATGATGATGTCGGCAGCGGGATTGTAATTTGCAGATTTGGTTGTGACCGCTCTCAACACCAGACAGGAAGGATCAACCATCACAAACCAAGCCGTATCGAGATCAATGTATTTGGACTTCTCCGCGAAAGTTTGGCGGCGGCTGTCTTCGTCCAGAAAAAGTTCTGCTTCATCCTTTGCTTCCAGCACCAACCAGCGTGATTTGATTTCCTTTCCCTTGGCGTCCACTACACCCGTTGGCGCGAAAACGGCAAGATCGGGAATGTTTCCCTGTTCGTTGGCAGTGTCAGTAAAAACATCCTCCGCTTTGAAGCCGAGAAAGCGGACGAACAAATCCCGGATGAAGGGATACATGTTCCGCTCTTGTCCGGGCTGGCACTCAACAATACCGCGAATGCACTCGTTGAAATCCACGACGGATTTCTTGGCGGGCTTTGATGCTCGTTTTGGTGACATCGTTTATTCTTTGAACGCGGAGGAGATTACGGTGCGGAAACTTTACAGACAAGCGCGGGGATTTTAGACTTCTCTTATCGTTGAGCGAGGAGAGGGCGAACTTTTCGCGCGGTTCAACTCCGCGTCCATCTGCGGTTAGATTACCTGGTAAAAATCTGGCGGATGACGTCTTCGATGGGGACTTCTTCGATGGCGATGTCGCGCACGGGAAGTTCGTCGAGCAAGGCTTTGCAGACGGGGATGACGCGTCCTCACTCCTGTCAGTTGCATTCTTGCAGTCCCACCCCGGAAAGTTATAGTGCAGCCATGACGACGACCAATGGGATTCATGTGCTTGACCAGTTGCTTGACCCGGTGACGCGGTGTTTGACGCCGGAAGCCGCGCAGTCGTTGCTCAATCTTCGCGCGCCCGCCGCCGCCCAAAAACGCATCGAAGAACTGGCCGACAAGTCCAGCGCGGGAACGCTCTCGGCGGATGAAGCGTCGGAGTACGACAGTTATCTCTCCGCTGGAAATCTCATCGCGCTCCTGCAAGCCAAAGCCCGCGCCTTGAACGCGGAAACATAACGAGGCGGAGAAGGTTAACGCGCGAAAATCTGGCGGATGACGTTTCAGGTCAACAACCGTGGCAAATCCATTCCGCCGTAACGCAAGCGTAGCAAAACCAATTCCTCGCCTTTGATCAGATAGAACAGGAGATAGTTTCTGAAATCCGGGACGCCGAAGGAACGGATTCCGTCCGGCTTCAAATCCTTCCGCAACCGACCAAGCTCCGGGTGCTGCATCAACAACTCGATCAACTCGCAAATCTGATTCTCAAAGCGCACGGATAAATCAGTTCCGGCGTTGTCTTGGAAATACGCGACGAGTTCCGCGAAGTCCGCCTCGAAGACCGAACTGAAGACGAGGTTCATGCCGCCAGCGCGCGGGCTTTGCGGGCGATGGTGCGGAGACGCTTCACACTGCCAGCCCGCATCTCACCAGCCAGTGCTTCATCCACCCACTTCTGATGCGTCGGGGAGACGAGTGCGTCCTCGATTTCAAAACTACGCTCCAACCGGGCGAGTGCCTCCTGATCCACCGTGCGGAAATTCTCACTCGCGCTGGCCGCGAGCCGGGCGCGCAAGGTTTCGGAAGCAACTTTGACTTGGAGTGTCTTGCTCATGGCGAAAACCGTAGCGTATCCAATCGACTTTTCAATGAAAACTAAGGCCACTAGTCATGTTGAGGTGCTCGTGCGGCGCGAGTTTCACCAGATGGACATCGTAATCGTGCAGTAAGCCGCCCTCGTCGTCGTTGGTGTAAACGCTGGCGGCGATGTGTAGGCGTTTCGCAAAGCATAACAAATAATGTCGCTTTCAACTCAATGGGGGCGCAGGAGCACTGGTGTGTGCAGGGGTTAGACTGCTGGAATATACGGCTTCCAAAACTCCACGACTCTGCGACCTAGTTCCGTTGCATCAATCGACGATGATCCAATTTCACGCGTCTCATCAGGCGAGAGATGAATCAAAAGTGGTTCGTCGAAATAGCCAGGCTCAATATACCCCTCCTCCACGAAGCGAGATTTCTCAGTGCTCACGACCGATTTATGCCTAGGGTTGTGCAAATAGAAATGCTTCGCGCCATTGGCGATGTGTGACACAATTTGTAGGATGACGTGTTTGGCGATTAAATTACGTCGGCCAAGCCAGTCTGGCAGATGCTCCGCTGTAACGAAGAAATTGAAAGCCGCCTTGGTGTCTTGTGATGACTTCATCGTTGCAAGGTCGCCTTCAAGCTTGCGGAACAAGTCCGCTGCCGTTTTTAACTCGAAGAAGTCAATGTGTTTAGCCATAGGTTTGAGGTCGCTGGCTGCTTAACTGGCTCACTTTCCACCCTTCAGCTTTCTCTCAACTGCGTCGGCAACCTTTTGGGCCAATAACTCAGGCCCTTCAAGGTCCACTATGTTGTCGCAAAAAATGATTTTAACCTTTTTCCGTTCTGCACCATAAAGAACTTCATCTACTGCCTCGAAGTAGAGTTTCGCGATCATCAGACTTTGTTGTGCGCTCATTCCAATCCTTTCATTCTTGGGCATGGTGTGAAGTTGTATCGTCCGGTGTGTGGATTCCAGGTTATCTCGTCCTCGCGTTTTGTTCTTCGATTCAACGCTCTGAGAGGCTGCGAATCTGGCCAATCAATTTTAACACGATTGGCCAAGGCGATGGCAGTTTGAATTTTATCCCGCTCCTCACGCAGTTTATTTGCCAGCTTTGAGTCAATGTTTTGAACACATTCCAATGTTTCATTCAGGACGTGTCCGGAAAGCTTCAGTGCCTCCACCAATTCCGGCAGTATGTTGAAGGCGTGTACGAGGAGGTGAAGCCTGATGGCTATTTCTTCTGCCGTGTCATCACAGTAGTGTTCGCCTACTCCTTTTGCGCTTGCTTCTTTGTAAGTGTCAATTCCCTTTGCAATTGCGAGGAGTTCAGTAGTTTCACTGCATTCAATGGGTGCTAAGATTGCTTTACGCCGCACTTCATAAGGACGTGGCGGTGAATGCTCATACGCTTCTTTGAGGGTGATAGGTATCATAGCTAATCATTTCTTCACAATTCTACCGGATAGACTTGAGAGTGTTCGGCGTGTTAGTTGTTAATTGCACATTGGCGGCGACGATGCCCCAAACCAGACACTCGCTGCAACTCTCGTTTTGCCCAGATTTGCCACCCCTCCGCCTGCTCTGCCTCATCCTTGCTTGAGCATTGGGGCAAACATGCACAAGCTAAACTCATTTATTGACGACCACCGTAAGCTCTGAAAACTGGCGTCTACGGCTAATGATCTTACCGTGCAAAAATCTGCCGGATGACGTCTTCGATGGGGACTTCTTCGATGTCGATGTCGCGCACGGGGAGTTCGTCCAGCAACGCCTTGCAGACGGGGATAACGCGGTCGCGTTTCACTTTGAGCTTGATGCTGCCCGGAGTGTGTTCCACGAGTTCGCCGTATTTGGCCAGGCTCTCCTTGGTGCAGGCGTCCGCGCCGTCGCATTCGATGCTGATGAGTTTGAAGTCGGCAAAGCGGTCCACCACGTCGCTGAGTTTGCCGTCGAAGGAAATTTTCCCGTGGTCAATGATGATGACGCGTTCACACAGGGCCTGGATGTCCGCCATGTAATGGCTGGTGAGCAGGATGGTTGTTTTTTGCGTGGCGTTGTGGTGTTTGAGAAATTCACGCACGACTTTCTGCGAAACCACATCAAGGCCGATGGTCGGCTCGTCGAGGAACAGAATCTTGGGCTGATGCAGGAGCGAGGCGATCAACTCCATCTTCATGCGTTCGCCGAGGGAAAGTTCGCGCACGCTGATGTTGAGTTTTTCGCGGACGTTGAGCATCTCGGTCATCTCGGCGACGGTGCGCTCGAAGCGGTCTTGCGGGATGCCGTAAATTTTCGCGTTCAACTCCAGCGATTCGCGCGCGGGCAAATCCCACCAGAGTTGGTTTTTCCCTCCGAGCAACAAAGCGAACTGGCGGCGGTAAGCATCGGCGCGTTCCCACGGAATGTGGCCGAGCACGTGCGCGTCTCCACTCGTAGGATGGAGCAGCCCGGCGAGCATCTTGAGCGTGGTGGTTTTCCCCGCACCGTTCGGGCCGAGGAAGCCGACGAGTTCGCCGGGTTCAATCTTGAAGCTGACGTTGCTGACGGCGGCGACCTGTTCGTATTCGCGTTTGAACAAGCCACGGATCGCGCCTTTGAAGCCGGGTTGCTTCTTGTAGGTGCGGAAAGTTTTGGTGAGGCCGTTGACTTCGATTGCCGACATTGCTGCGAGTCTAAAGTCTGAGGTCTGAAGTCTAAAGTTAAAAACTTTTGGGGCGTGTTCTTGGTGTTGTCTTGAAGAAGAACGGGCAAGAGGACGCGAAGCGCATCCGGGCGTGGCCGATGAAAACGATCTGGTTATTAGCGGGGCAACGATTGGGCAGCGAACCGAACATCTGTTCACCCGGAGCGATGGGTCCGGTGCGTGCAAGACCTGGTCATGTCAACCAGGACTGTGCCGATTTTTCATCCGGTGATGCAGAAAGACTCGGCTGACTGTGACGCGAGGACTGCTAGTTTAGGTCGAAGCTCTCTCATCGCAACGGGTCGCTCGGATGCGTTACCGATTATTTGTCTGATAGTAGCCTGAAGTGAATCTCTGCCATGATGAAAACAACGAACACGGAAATGACGGCGACCAAATCTGCCCGGCGTGATGCCTTCACGCTGATCGAACTGCTCGTGGTCATCGCCATCATCGCGATTCTGGCGGCGATGTTGTTGCCAGCACTAGGCAGCGCGAAGGAGAAAGCCAAGCGCATCACCTGTATGAATCATCTCAAGCAGATCGGCGTTTCGCTTGTAATGTATAGCACTGATAATCGAGATAGAATTCCTCCGCCAAGTTGGGGAGATACGGACACTGCTGGTGTGGATGCTGCGTATGATTTGTATCGAAACACGGTTGATCCTGCTGGTGCAAGAAACCTCGGTTTCCTTTATGAGACAAAAACTCTGGCCAACGGCCGGATGTTCTATTGCTTGAGCGGCACGACCGTCAAAGCGGGCACGGCCGACTACACCCTTGAGCGCACGTATGAAGCCTATGCTGCACCAAGCGGTGCATGGCCCATGTTCAATCTCGGAACCCGCATTCGCGCGGGTTACTCTTACTTTCCACAATCCAGCCAGAAGACTTTAGGCACACGCGCTATCGCGGGTAAGCCAGCATTCAATCCGCCGGGGTTTGCAACCAACTCGCTCCATCTGAGTGCGAATCTGGCGATTGCTTCAGACCTCCTCTATCGCCTAGACATGATCACACACCGTTCCGGCGTGAAAAAGGGACTTGGCATTAACGCATTGTTTGGAGACATGCACGTCAAGTTCCAAAAAGATCAGGCACTATTCGATCAAACCACCGTCTGGGTGGATACCAACAATGGTCAAACTGGTGGTGGAGGAATTGAACAATCAGGTAACAATTTCCGCTGGCTGATTATGTCGTTCAAACCTTGACGCGACTCATACGTCTATTGCTGTTGTAATCAATGCCCCTGCTTGTTCGGAGGGGTCATTTTATTAAATGAAAACCCGCACGCCCCATCTGATCGCCGTCGCGACCGCAACGATACTGTCGCTTGCAACTGCCGCCGCTGCCGCCCTGCTCGCTTACGAGCCGTTCACCAACGCCACCGGCACGGCCATCATCGGTTCGGGAGACGGCGCGGGATTCAGCGGCGTCTGGCAGTCCAACACCAGTTCGGGGGTCGCCACCAATCTCGGTTACGGATTGAGCTATACCGATGCAGCGAGCAACACACTCGTCACGATTGGCGGTTCAGGTTTCTTTCAAGGACTTACCACGGCGAACAATTCAATGCAGCCGATCCGCCTGTTTAATTTCAGTCGCGGCACCAACGGCACAGACTCGACAACGACGTGGATCAGCTTCCTCGTCTTCCGCACCGGGCCGACGGGAACACTGGCGGGAAATCTTTACGGTCGCGGCGCAAACACCCCCCACGACCTCGGCACGCTGCAAAAGCTCGCCATCGGCAACGGCAGCGGCGCGGGTTCAAACACAGTGGCACTCATCCCCGTGGGCAGCGGCGCCAACATCAAAGGCGCAACGAACACCTACGGCGGCGTCACCAACTTCGTCGTCGTCCGCATTGACCACCTCAACGGCGCAGCCAACGACAATGCTTATCTGTTCGTCAATCCGTCGCTCGCGTCCGAACCCTCCACGAACAGCGCGGGCGCAATTTCCACCAACGCGTTTGATTATTCCTTTGATCGCCTCCGCGTATTCGCGGGTGGACAGAGCAGCGCGGCGCAGCCTTACGCGGAGTTGATCCTCGACGAATATCGCATCGGCGAAACGTTTGCGGACGTCGCGCCCATTGTCAGCAATGCGCCGCCCGTCGTCGCTGGGCCGTTGTTGATCACAAACGCGTTTCTCACAGCGGGCAACATCGTGTTGTCGGGCAACGGCGGCTCGAACAATGCGCCGTATCTTGTCCTCGCGACCACGAACATCACCACACCGTTGACGAACTGGCTGCCGGTGGCGACAAACACGTTTGACGCGGCAGGAAATTTCAACGTCACAAATCCAGCAGTTTTGCCGCAACGCTACTTCCGTCTGCTCTCCGGCAATCTACCGTCCGCACCCGCCATCCCGCCGACGATCACCAGTCAACCGACAAACCAAACCGTGAACGCGGGACAAGCCGTTTCGCTCGTCGCCACTGCGACGGGTGGCGCGCCGCTCGCGTATCAATGGTTCTTCAATGCCAGCACCGCCCTGCCGGGTGGGACGAATGCGACTTATGGGATCGCCAGCGCACAAGCGGCGAATGAAGGGAGCTACACCCTGCGCGTCACGAACTCCGCTGGGTCCGTCACGAGCGTCGTAGCCACTTTGATCGTCAACGTGCCGCCCTCCATCACCACGCAGCCAGTCAGCCAGACCGTCACAGTGAGCAACTCAGCATCCTTCACGGTCATCGCGGCGGGTGATGCGCCGTTGAGTTATCAATGGTATTTCGCCAACGCACCCATCCTGAATGGGACGAATGCGACCTATGCGATCAATGGGGTAACGACGAATAACGCGGGAAACTATTTTGTGACGGTCAACAATCCTTTCGGCGCGGTGACGAGTTCGGTGGTCACGCTCACGGTCACGACGAATCCGGTGCTGCTGGCGGGCGCGTTCTATGTCTCGCCGTCGGGCAACGACGCGAATCCCGGCACGGTGGCCAGCCCGTTCCTCACGATCCTGAAAGGGTTGAACACCATCACCACGAGCGGCACGGTTTATCTGCGCGGCGGCACTTATGCGCAGCCGACAAAGCTTTCCCTCACACGCACCGGCATCACCAACGGCGCGATCCGGCTCTGGGCTTATCCGAGTGAAACGCCTGTTGTGAATTCCACCGGCAACACCTCCGACGGCATCGCCATCAGCGGACGCTTCTATCACCTCAAAGGAATCACCGTGACGCTCGCCGGGCATAACGGCATCAACATCTCCGGCCACTCGAACCTCATCGAGTTCTGCACGGCCTATTCCAATCTCAACACGGGAATCCATATCACCGGCGGTTCATCGGGCACAACCTTTCCGTCCTACAACGTCATCCTGAACTGCGACGCGTATCTGAATTACGATCCACCCGTAGGCGGCGATGCGGACGGCTTCAGCGCGAAATGGAATCTCGGCGCGGGCAACGTGTTTCGCGGTTGCCGCGCGTGGTGGAATTCGGATGACGGCTGGGATTTATGGATGGGCACGTCCGCCGTGGTGATTGATCAGAGCTGGGCGTTTTACAACGGAACAAATTATTGGGGCAACCCTTCCTTCAACGGCAACGGGCAGGGCTTCAAGCTCGGTGGCAATTACATCGGCGCGCCACATCGGTTGCTGCGTTCCGTCGCCTTCCGCAACAAGTCCGGCGGCATTGATCAAAACAACAACAACGAAGGCCAGACGATTGACAACAACACGAGCTGGGGAAACTACGGGCGTAATTACAATCTGAACCACGGCACGAACGGCACGCCGCATATCGTCCGCAACAACGTGTCGTTTGCCGGCGGCAGCAGCGATTCGTTCCGCGCTGGCTCGCTGTTGACGAGCAACAGTTGGACTGTCGTCACCTCGCCCGCCGTCAGCGCGAGCGACGTGTTGAGCGTGGACACAAGCGTCGCCACCTCGCCGCGCAATGCAGATGGCTTGCTGCCTTACTGGCCGTTCCTGCGTCCCGTTCCCGCCGGAAGATTGATAGACAAAGGCGTGATCCTGACCGAACCGTTCACCGGCGCATCACCCGATTTGGGGGCGTTTGAAGATGGGCTTTGATATGTCATAGTGTCCTCAGTTTGAACCATGAAAAAAATCCTGTTCTCAATTCTTGTCGCTGTGGCATTCGTCTCTGGCACTCACGCCGCGTTGTATCTTCAGGATGCCTTTCCCTACGCCACCGGCAATCTGGTCGGCCAAGGTAGTTGGAGCGGCGGCAGTGGTTCGCAAGTAGCCGCAGGCAGCTTGAGTTATCCCGGACTACAATCTCCAAGTGTCACGTCGAACAAAGTCAACCTGCCCGTGACGGCCAGCACCGCGTTCAAATCATTCAACGGCTCGCCGATCACCAGCGGCAGCGTTTATCTCTCGTTCATTTTCAAACAAACCACGCTCGCCACTTCGACGAGCGGTTCGACCATCGCCGGACTTGATGACGACGGCACAGTGACGACCGGCAGCGGACGCGTCGCCTCTGCGCTGGGTGTTCACGTCAAACAAACCAACAGCACCACGTATCTCGTCGGCATTCGCAAGGCACTGGGCGCGACTGCGGGCGGCGGCACGGACTTGTTTCATACCGGAGCGAGCTTCGTCGTGGGCGATGTCGTGTTCATCGTGGCGAGATATTCCTTCGGCGCGGGCGCGGGTGACGACACCGTGACGCTCTGGGTGAATCCGGCGACCAATTCCTTCGGCGGCATTGAACCCACCGCCAGCATCGCCGCCACCAACACCGGCAACACCACAGACGCCGCGCAGTTGCAATACGCGTTTGTACGCTGCAATACTTCGACGACCTCCGGCATCAACGAGATTGACGATGTCCGCGTGGGCAGCACTTGGGCAGACGTGACCCCGATCGGCGGCGTTGTCCAACCTCCCGTCACAAACACTCAGCCGCGCATCACGCAATCGTTCCTCACAACATCCGGTCTCGTCCTGCGCGGCACGAACGGAGTTACGAACGGCGTTTATCAAGTGCTCAGTTCCACCGCTGTCGCCGCACCGATGACCAACTGGCCCGCCATCGGCACAAACCTGTTCGACGCCAGCGGCAACTTTGATTGCACGAATCCAGTTTCAGCGGGCGACGCGCAACGCTTTTTCCGCATCCTCGTCGGTGGCCAAATCACACAGCCACCCGCGATTCCACCGAGCATCACCACGCAGCCGACGAATCTCACAGTGCTGGCGGGACAAAGCGCGACATTCATCGGCGCAGCGAGTGGCACCGCACCGCTCGTGTATCAATGGTTCTTCAACGCCAGCACGCCGCTGGCGAATGGGGCGAATGCGACGTATGTGATCACCAATGCGCAGGCCGTCAATGAAGGCAGTTACACGTTGCGCGTCACAAATTCTGCCGGCTCCGCCACCAGCGTCGTCGCGACGTTGACTGTGAACGTCCCGCCGTCCATCTCCTCGCAACCGCAAAGCCAGACCGTTACCGTGAGCAACAACGCCACGTTCACCGTCATCGCGGCGGGAGATGCGCCGCTGCGTTACCAGTGGTATTTCAACACGAACACCACACTCATCGGAGCGACGAATGCCTCGCTCGTGATCTCCAGCGCAACGGCAACCAACGCGGGCATGTATCAGGTGACAGTGACCAATGCTTTCGGAGCGGTGACAAGCAGTCAGGCGCAATTGCAGATCGCGGTGACGCCGCCATCAGGATCGCCCGATGGCTACGCCACGATCAACGGCGGCACGACGGGTGGTGCGGGCGGCGTGACCGTGACCGTAAATAATTTTGCCTCATTCGAGCATTATGTCGGCACGAACCAACCCTGCATCGTCCAAGTTTCCGGCACGATTAATCTCGGCGGTTCAAACGTCCGCGTGCGCGACAACAAAACCATCGTCGGCCTCGGCACTAACGCCGCGCTGATCGGCGATTTGAAAGTGTTCGGCAACAACAATGTCATCATCCGCAACCTCACGCTTTCCAATCCCGGCGTCGGCGACAACGACGGGCTGACCTTGCAGGAATGTCTCAACGTCTGGGTGGATCATTGCACGTTTGTGGATTGCGACGACGGCAGCCTAGACATCAGCCACGGCGCGGACTGGATTACTGTGTCCTGGTGTCATTTCTATTACACCAATCCGGGCAACACGCATCGCTTCGCCAACTTGGTGGGACACAGCGACAGTTCCACCGCCGAAGCCGAAGACACCGGCAAGCTGCACATCACCTACCATCATAATTGGTGGGGACAACTCGTGCATGAACGCATGCCGCGCGTGCGCTTCGGTCGCGTGCATCTGTTCAACAACTTTTACAATTCGC
>JANNAO010000250.1:0-2800 GCA_031384405.1 Verrucomicrobiota bacterium
GGGGACATCATCGGCGAGCAGGATGGCGTGCGTGTGTTGGTGGATGCGTTCAGTGCCACGTATCTGCGAGGGACGCAGGTGGACTTCAGCGATGCGTTGACGGGTGGCGGCTTCAAGATCAGCAATCCGAACGCGAAGCAAAGTTGCGGTTGCGGCAAATCCTTTCAGACCTGACTGGCATTTAGTCAGGCCGAACAACGCCGCCCGGTGTGATGCCGGGCGGCTTTTTCTTTGCCAGTTCATCGTCACCAGCGCGATGGGCGAACGGATTGGTGGATTGATGGATGAATGGATTCCTCGCCCGTAGCCCATCCATCAATCCAAAAATCCATTCATCCATTCATCCACCAATCCACTAAAGCCCGATCCGCTTTCTGCCGATTCAGATGAGGGGAGGCAGCGACTCGTTATGTTTCAACCGTTGTCGCGCGGCATGATGTTCGCCGGAACTCCACAAAGGGACAATGAACTGCAAAGAAATAGATCTGAATAACGTCATCGCCGCTCAGGAAAAGACGATCCGTCGCGCGTTGGGTGAATCCATCGAGCTGAAGACGGACTTCTTTTCCAAGCCAGTGAAGGCGCATCTGGACGAAAGCATGGTGGGGCAGGTGTTGAACGGCCTCGCAGAGAACGCGCGCAAGATGATGCCCGGCGGCGGCACGGTCACGTTGCAGACTGAGATCATGGAAGTGGACGACATCCACGCGCGCGTGCAGCCGGGCGCGCGGCGTGGGGAATTTGTGCGCCTCACCGTGGCCGATGATGGCCTTGGCGCGAACGCAGCGGGATTGCACCAGATGTTTCAGCAGATGACCGTGTCATCGGATGGGCAGGCGGGTTCGGCTCTGGGATTGGCATTGATCAACGGCATGATCAAACGGCGTCATGGTTGGATCGAAGCCACGAGCCAGCACGGTTCCGGCACGACGATCCGCATTTATCTTCCGGTCGCCTCCGCCGTGAACGCGCATTTGGCTGAAGCCGCGTGGGTGAGTGAAACGATTTTGCTCGTGGATGACGAGGCCGCGATCCGGCGCATGGTGAAAAATGTTTTGGAACGCGCGTGCTACAACGTCATCGAGGCGGACACCGGCTTGCAGGCACTCTCAGTCTGGGAGCAAAACAAACCGCAGGTGAATCTTTTACTCACAGACATGGTGATGCCGGACGGTGTCACGGGGCGCGAACTTGCGAAGCGTTTGAAAACTTCCAAGCCTTCGCTGAACGTGATCTACACGAGCGGTTACGATCTCGATGTGGAGTCGCAGGAAGACACGCGTGAAGGCGCAGTCCGGTTTCTTCACAAGCCGTATGACATGCGAAAACTTCTGGAGGTCATCCACGAAACGATGACGACTCCGCCTGCGCGAACGGCGACCGAACCCGCCCAGATCGCATGAACGAACGCCCCACGAACATTCTGATCGTTGAAGACGAAAGCGTCTTCGCGGAAGTATTGCGTGAGATCGTGGAGCAGGAAGGCGGTGGAAAATTTACTGCGTCCGTCGCCGGAACTCTCGAGGAAGCTCAGGCGAAACTGAGCGGTGCGCTGTTCGATGTGATGTTGCTGGACCTCACGTTGCCAGACGTGCAGGGCGTGGAGACGTACCGCGCCGTGCAACGTGCCGCGCCCGATCTGGCGGTGATCGTGTTGTCGGGATTGAGCGATGAAGATGTGGCGTTGGAGACGGTTCGAGCCGGTGCGCAGGATTATTTGATGAAGCATCAGTTCGATGGGCGATTGCTTTGCCGCGCGATCCGTTACGCCGGTGAGCGCAAATCCATTGAGCGCAAACTGCGCGAGCGCGAAGAGTTTTTCCGCCTCATCTCGGAGAACGTCACTGATCTCATCGCTGTGGTGGACGCGGATGGGAAGCGGATTTACAACAGTCCTTCCTACGGCACGGTGTTGGGGCGCGACGAAAAGCTCGCTGGCACAAACGCTTTTGAGGACATCCATCCGGAAGATCGCGACTCGGTCAAAAACGTCTTCAACGAAGTGATTGCGTCAGGGCAGGGGCGGCGCACGGGCTATCGTTTCGTTCGCAAGGACGGCTCTGTGCGACACGTCGAATCCCAGAGCAACGTCATCCGCAATGAAGCCGGTTCGACGGAGAAAGTCGTCGTCGTTTCGCGTGATGTCACCGAACGAATCCAAGCCGAGTCGGAGTTGCGTCGCGCGCTTTCTGAACTGCGCCACTCGCACGATCAGCTCAAGACCACGCAGAAGAAGCTGGTTCAATCCGAGAAGATCGAAGCCATCAGCACCTTCGCGGCTGGCGTGGCGCACGAGGTGAAGAATCCGTTGCAGACGGTGGTGTTGGGCATTGATTACCTGCGCGACTACGTGGTGACGAACGATCCGAACACCGCTGAGTTGCTCGATCAAATGGCGGATGCTGTGCAGCGCGCCGATGCCATCGTGCGGGGCCTGGTGGAGTTTTCGTCGCATCGCAAGGGTGCTGTCACAGAGCAGAGTCTCTCGGAAATTTTCCAGCAATCGCTCAACGCCGTCGAAACGGAACTCTCCGTGCAATCCATTCAAGTGCGCTCGGATCTGGCGGACAATTTGCCCGCGCTCCGTTTCGACAAGCGTTCGATCAAGCATGTGTTGATCAATCTGCTGGCGATGGAAATCCGCGCGTCGAGCTACGGTTCGGAGATGGTTGTGAAAACATTTTCGCGCGAACCGACCGAGAAAGAGCGGGCGCGTTTTGCACCCGGTGAGACGGATTCCGATTCGAGGAGGATGATCGTGGCTGAAGTGGAATCGCGCGGCGGAACAGCGGCGGACGGG
>JANNAO010000262.1:0-1504 GCA_031384405.1 Verrucomicrobiota bacterium
GAACCATCTCGACCCGGAATCCATTGATTGGGTCGCGGACTTTCTCGACGAGTTTCACGGTTCGTTTTTGGTCGTGACGCATGATCGCTATTTTCTGGATCGCGTCGCGAAACGCATGGTGGAGTTGTACGAAGGAAAGTTCTGGTCGCACAACGGCAACTACACCGTTTACCTCTGGGCGAAAGCAGAACGTCAAGAAGCCGACGCGACGGTGGAGCACAAGCGCCAGATGTTCCTCAAGAAGGAACTCGCGTGGGTGCGCCAAGGTCCGCGCGCGCAACGCAGCAAACAGAAGGATCGTTTCGAGCGTTACTACGATGAAGCCGCGAAGGACAGTCTGGTGATTGAGGAGGACATGGAGCTTTGCATCCCGCCGCCGCCGCAACTGGGCAATCGCACTGTCGAGGTGAACGAACTCGGCATGACTCTCGGTGGAAAGAAGTTGTTCACCGGGTTCAACTACACGTTCGAGAACGGACAACGCATCGGCGTTTGCGGGCGGAATGGCCTTGGCAAAACCACGTTGCTCAAAGCCATCATCGGCCAGCTCCCGCCCACGGAAGGCACGGTGAAGATCGGGCAACTCACGAAGTTCAATTACGTGGATCAGGGTCGCCTGCAATTGAACGAGGAACGCACGGTGCTGGACGAAGCATCTGACGGCACGGAGTTCGTGATCTGGGGCGATTCAAGAATCTCGGTGCGTTCGTATCTGAAACGGTTTCTGTTCGCGGATGACCGCATCACCACGCAGGTCAAGAAACTCAGCGGCGGCGAGCGCAGCCGGTTGTTGCTCGCGAAAATTCTGAAGTGCGGCGGCAATTTCCTCATCCTCGACGAGCCGACGAACGATCTCGATCTGCCGACGTTGCGCGTGTTGGAGGAGGCATTGATCGCGTTTCCGGGCATGGTGCTCGTGGTGAGCCATGATCGTTATTTTCTGAATCGTGTCTGCACAAACATTCTGGCTTTTGAGGGCGATGGGAAGATCACTCACAGCGTGGGCGACTACGATTATTATCTGGAGAAGAAGGAACGCGCGGCTAAGGAAGCGGCGCGGCAAAGTGCGGCATTTCTCGCGGCCAGCAAAGCTGCACCCGCTCAAGCCGCAAAGTCCAACGGAGCGAAACCACGCAAGCTGTCTTTCAAGGAGCAACGCGAGTTGGACGGGATGGAGGCGCAGATTCAAGCAGTGGAAGGCGAGGTGGCGCGAATTGAAAATCTGTTTGCCGATCCTGAGTTCTTCCGCAAGCACGCCACGCAAGTGAACAAGCTCACTGCCGAGTTGGAGGCCGCAAAGGTGAACTTGCCCAAACTCTACGCGCGGTGGGAGGAGCTGGAAGCGGCCAGGGCGGCAGCGGAAAAAGTTTAGGTTTGGATTTTCTCGGTTTGCACGGAGCGCGGCTGTGTCGTCCTCGACCAGCCGCAGCAGGTTGGAAAGCACCGGGGTCTCCAGCAAATCCAAAGTCCGAGCGTTATCACATTGCTGCGGCTGGTCTTCGAC